>NZ_JBHVHF010000158.1:0-18459 GCF_042800315.1 Streptomyces sp. NPDC057638 | reverse complement strand
GGTGGAGATGCCGGGAATCGAACCCGGGTCCAGTGGAGCGGATTCAGGTCCACGGCGCGCGCCGTGGACCGTGCCCGTGGCGCGCCTCCGTCGCGGACCGGCCGCGGCCCCTCCGTACCCAACCCTCTCTGCCGGGCCGCGGCGTAAGCCTTGACGTACGCCCGCCCGGGGACGTTGCATGCGAGGAGCCGGGTCCCGAACCTCTCTGAGAACAGGAGCCCCTTCCGTGACAGCTGCCACGCATGAGGTCTTCGCGCGCTACCACGCCTGCTGGGAAGCCCGCGACCCCGACCGGATCGCCTCGCTCCATACCCCGGACTCGGTCTTCCATCTGCACTCGGGCGAAGATCCCGTACGCGGGCGGGCGGCCATCCGGGAGGCGGTGGCCGGGATGTTCGCGCTCGTCCCTGACCTGGAGTTCACCCAGGTATCGCTGCGTACGGGCGACGACTTCTGGGTCGCCCGGTTCACGCTGGGCGGGACCTCCGCGTCCGGTGGTGTGATCGCTGTCGATCTCGCGGACTTCGTCCTGGTCGAGGACGGCGCGGTGAAGGAGAAGCACTCCTATGTGGACGGGGAGGCGATGCGGGCCGCCCTCGCGCCCGCCGTACCGGACCCGGCGCCGACGCACTGAGTCGCGCTCCCCTCCCACGTCAGGCAGCGGGGTCCGGTCCCGGGAGGCTCGCGCCCCCAACCGCCCGCCGGATGCGGCGCGTTCCGTTCCCGGCGTTCCCCCGCCGGGGGAGGCGGGGCACCATGGGCGGAGCCGGTGTCGACGGGAGACGGGCATGGCACGGGGGAGGCGGGGATGATGTCACGTCAGCTGCCCTGGCGCAGGGGCGATGGGCCGGTGGTCCGGCCGGGCGGGAAGGATCCCGCGCGCGTCCCGGCGGCCGGAGAGCCGGATGTTCCGGTCGGCGCCGCCGGGGTGGGGACTCCGGTCCATGACGCCGGGCGGCTGGGGTTCGTGGCGGACCCGGGGCGGGACCACTGGTGGGGGCAGCTCGGCCCGCGGGTCCGTGACCGGATGGAGGCCAGGGTCGGACCGGTCGTCGAATGGTGGGCGCACCGCCACCGCGCGGAGGAACCGCGCCCGTACGCGGTGGTCCTCGGGGAGCGGGGGCTGGCCGTGTGCACCCCGACGCTCAACGACCGGGGCGGCCCCGCGCAGCTGCTCACGGTCGTGCCCTTCGTACCGTCGTCGCTGCGCCACGCGGTCGTGGTCCAGCGGGCCGGTCCACCGCCGTCCGGCGGTCCCGCCCTGCCGGGTGGCGGCACACCGGAGCGGGCTCTGGGTGATCCGCCGCTGACGGACCGGCTGCGCGGGTTCATCGGCCATCTGCCGCCGGAGGCGCAGTCGCGGTTGCAGTGGCCCTTCGTCAACGGCGACACCCTGGACCGGGGGGACCACTACTACACCGGTGGCGCCGGCGAACTGGACGTCTGGTGCTATCTGGCCGGGCGGCGCTGGGTGACCTTCGTGTCGGGGCACGGGACGGGCCTCGCCGGCCCGGCACACCGCGCGTCGTGGCGGCTGGTCTGCCGACAGGCCGAGGTGGCGGTGCGATGAGCCCGTCCCCCGGCGAACCGGACCTCTACGCGGTGCTCGGCGTGGCGGGGAACGCCACGGAGGACGAGATCCTGCGCGCGTTCCGGCGCCGCGCGCTCGTCGACCATCCCGACCGGGGCGGTGACGCCGGGACCTTCCGCGAGCTGTACCGGGCCCGGGAGACGCTTCTGGACCCGGTCCGGCGGGCCGCGTACGACCGCCGCTCCGCGCGGCCCGACCCCGGTCAGGACACGGACCGTGCCACCGACCGTTCCACGGCGGCCGCCGGGCCGGACGCGCCTCACGGGGCGCGCGGAGGATCCGGTTCCGGGACGGCGGCGTCCGGCCCCTTCACCTGGGAGCCCGGCGCGGGACCGGCCGCCGCCCCCGGGACCGCCGACGGCCCGGCGGACGCCGACGCCTTCCCTCCGTTCGAGCCGGGGTTCTCCTGGCGCCGGGCGGACCGGTTCTCCTGGTGGGAGCCCGGCGCCGAGCCCCCGCCGAAGCGGCGTCGGCGCCCACGGCGCGGACGGGGCTGACCGGCCACAGCACTAGCGACAGCGCAACGGGATGACGCGGAGCCCGTCGGACGGCACGCGGAGCGTCTGACCCGCCCTGAGGACGTCCCGCGCGTCCATCCGGTTCAGCTTCCTCAACTCCGCGACCGTGGTGCGGTACCGGCAGGCGAGGCCGGACAGGGTCTCCCCGCGCCGTACGGTGACGACATGGGAGGAGCGTTGTCGTATGTCCTTCAGCACCTCGTCCCACAGCCCGCTCCCCCAGGACGGTGAGTACCGGGTGGCACCCGGCGTGGGGATGACGCCCGGCAGAGCGCCTCCCGGCAGGGCGTCCCCGGTCGGCCGGGGCCACACCGTATCCAGCGAGGGCATCGGTCGGACGGACGAGGAGCCCGCCTCGTAGGCCGGACCGATCCGCGTCGACCCTCCGGTCCTGATCATCGACACCCCCCACACCACCGACACGACGATCACCGCGCCGATGGTGAGGCGGCGGACGTTCCGCTGACGCAGGCGTTCCCGGGCGACGGACGCCGGTACGCGCCGCGCGCTCCTGGGGACCCTGGTGCGTCCGGCCGGAGACAGTACGGTGCGCAGCGCCAGCGGAACGGGGGCCTCGACCGCCACACCGAGCCGCGCCAGCTCGCGGCGGAGGGCGGCCACACCCGGCGTGCCGTGGGCCGCCGCGGTCACCAGTTCCTCCAGGTCCCCGGCCGGACCGCCGTGGCGGACCAGCCGGTAGCCCTCGGTCCAGCTCAGCGCCCAGTGTGCCCGTCCGGCCCCGGCCAGCGCCTGGCCGGTCAGCGCGTACAGGGCCTCGGCGAGTTGCTCCCCGGGCGACGGGGCGTCCGTGAGCCGCCGGGCCAGCTCCTCCCGCTCCCCGGCCTCCAGCAGGTCCAGCACGGTGCCGAGGGTGGGCCGCGCGGCCGCGCCGACGCCGCGCGCCGCGTCCAGCAGCAGGCTCGCCAGCTCGATCGCGAACGCCTCGGCGGCCAGGTCCGCCCATTGGGCGTGGGGCAGCGCGGTCGGCGTGCCCCGCGTCTGCGCGAGCAGTCCCCGCTCCACCCGGGCCACCGCCCGCGGGTCGGCCAGCAGCGGCTCCGCGAGCGGGGCCGGGGGCTCCTCGGCGGCCCGTGCCTCGATCAGCGCCAGCCGCCGGACCAGGGGCGGATGGGAGTCCAGGGCGGAACCACCCGTCTCGGCCGGGTGCGCCCGCCGTTCGGCGAGGCGCTCGCGCACCTCCGGGTCGTCGAGCATCGCGGCGAACGTCTCGAAGACGTCCTCGGGGACGAATCCGAGCCCCTGGACGGGCCGCAGATAGCGGTCGTGGAACCCGCTCCAGGCGAAACCGAGCGCGTGGACGGCGCGCAGCGCCTCGGCCGTGGCGGCCGGACCCGCCACGGCGACCGCCGCCGCGTCCGCCTCCAGTTCCTGGCGGCGCCGGACGGCGAGGGAGAGGCGCAGATACAGCCAGGCGTAGCCGGCAATCGCCCAGCGGAACAGATAGGCATAGCTCAGGAGGCCCGGTTTACCCGGTTCGGTCACCTCCGTCAGCCGGAGCCGCAGAAGGGTGGAGCGCAGCGACTCCGCCCCCCGGTAGGAGACCGCGCCGAACCGGGTGTGCCGACCCGCGTAGTGGCCCAGTTCATGGGCGAGCACCGCCCGCAGCTCCACCGGCCGCAGACGGGTCAGCAGGGGCACCCCGAGATACATCGTCCGCTCGCCGGTGAGAAGGCCGAGCAGCCACGCCTCCTCCGACACCGACGCGTTGGCCTCCGGTGTCAGCAGGATCCGGCCGGGCGGCCGGGTGCCCTGCCGTTCGGCCAGTTCCTCGACCAGCCGCCACAGTCCGGGGGCCGCCTCACGGCGCACGGGCACCGCGCCGGGCGGTGCTTCCGTGGCGCCGCTGACCGTCACCAGCCCATAGCCGAGCGCGAACCCGACCGGGATACCGCCCGCGACGACCATCGCCCCGTTGCCGAAGCGCGCGGGCGCGACGAGGATCCCCCACAGAGTCATCGCCACCAACCCGGCGTCCAGCAGGAGTAACGCGCAGACCACCACGTAGAACCCGGTCAGCAGGCCCACGGCCAGCACGCCGCGCAGCCCGCTCAGGAGAGCTCTCATGAGCGCTCCTCCAACCGCCGGGCCAGCGCGGATCTGGCCCGTTCCGGTTCCTCGGGGTCATCGAGGAGGCCCGCCCGGAGCCAGCTCTCGGTGGTCCGCAGCGCCCGGTCGAGCGGGTCGGGCGCGGCCTGGCCGGTCCGGCCCGGCCGGGCGTCGGCCCAGCCGCTCGGGCCCGGCCCGGCCACGAACGCGTCCCGGCGGCTGAGCTCCTCCTCGTTCATACCCAGCGCCTCCTTCATCGTCAGGCGCGCCTTCGACACGTTCGCGGCGACGCCGCCCCGCGTCATCCTCAGGGCCCGGGCGATGTCCCGCTGTGACCAGCCGTGCAGACAGAACAGGACCATGGTGACGCGCTGCCGTGGCGGCAGGGCGGCGAGCAGTCGTAACACCTCGCGCGCCTCGGCGGTCCGCTCGGGGCCCGCCTGGACGGGCACCGGCAGCGCGGGCAGCCGCTCCTCGCCCGCCCGGCGCTTGCGCTGTGTCTTCCACAGCCGCTGGACGGCGACCCGGTACACCCAGGCTTCGGGATTCTCGTACCCGGCGATCCGGTCCCAGGCGCGGTAGGCCTCGGCGAACCCCTCCTGTACGGCGTCCTCGGCGTCCTCACGGCTGCCGCACAGCATGATCGCCTGGGCCAGCAGCCGCGGCTGGGCGGCGGCGAAGAAGGTCTCGAAGTCCCGTGGCCGCACGGCCGGTCGCGCGCTCACCGGCGCTCCGCCGAGTCGACCCGGTCCCCCGCGGTGGCCGACGCCGCGCGGGCGGTCACCGTGCCGCCGTCGCGGCGCGTGGTCTCCACCGTGCCGCCCGGCCCCGCCGCCCGCACCACGGTCGCCACGGCGTGCGCCCACGCCCGCTCCCGTACCGGGCGCGTGCACAACTCGATCAGCGCGTAGACCAGTCGGGCACCCACCACCACCACGACCAGCACCTCTGGGTCCAGCATCCCTCGCGTCCTTCCTCAGGTCCCCACAGTCGACACCTGGATACAGCCGCGGGCGCCCCGGGTGTTTACCCGGCGGTGCCGCGTTTCCATGATGGCCGTGCCGGACCGCGGCGGGACCCGTTCCGGTAGTGGGCGGCCGCGGCTTTCCGTTCCCCGGTCGGCTCGGCCCCGCGCGCCCGGCAGGGACGGGGAGGTGAGTGCGGCGCCGGTACGCCGGGCCTCGCCGGGTCCGATGCCGTGCATGGCGCGGAACGCTCGCGCGAACGCCTCGCCGGAGCCGCAGCCGTAGCCGTAGCCGTAGCGCACAGCGATCTCCAGCAACGTCTCACGTCCCGCGAGTACCTCGGCGCCCGCGAGGGTGAGCCGACGGCGCCGGACGTCCTCCAGCGGGGGCATTCCCGCGAGCGCGGAGGACAACGGCGGCCTGTTCGCCGGAAGAACAGCGGTGGCACGTTCACACAAGACCGGGCGCACGAGCTTTTCCCACAAGTCAACATGGTCGCCCGCCCGCGGCGCCCCGGAGACAATCCGAGGGCCCAGACCCACGGAGAGAAAGAGTGTGGACACGTGGCGACCACGACTGGACATTCCTCACCGGCTTCCCAGGTCCGCGCGGCAGCGGTGCCCGTACTGAGCCGGCGTCCGTTACTCGCCGTCTCCGCCGGAGTGGGTGCGGTGCTGCTGGCCCTGTCGGGACGGCACGGATATCACGTCGACGAGCTGTACAACCGGGCGTCCGGAGGACACCTGGCCTGGGGATATGTGGACCAACCGCCGCTGGTCTCACTGATCGCCAGGGTGGAGACCACGGTGCTGGGCGACAGCCTGACCGCGCTGCGCGTGGTTCCGGCGCTGCTGGCCTGCGTCGTGGTGTGGGTGACGGGCCTGATCGCCCGCGAACTCGGCGGCGGGCGCGGCGCCCAGCTCTTCGCCGCCGCCGCCACGGGCGCGTCCGTCGTCACGCTCAACGCCGGACATGTACTGACCACCAACGGCCCCGACCTACTGGCCTGGGTGACGGTGGGCTGGCTGCTGATCCGTCTGCTGCGCACCCGTGACACCCGGCTCTGGCTCGCCGTCGGCGCGGTCACCGGCGTGGGCATGCTCGCCAAGAACCTGATCGTGCTGCTGCTCCTCGCCCTGCTGGTGGGCGTCGTGTCGCTGGGGCCACGAGGGGTCCTGCGCGGTCGGCACCTGTGGGTGGGCACCGGCATCGCCGCGGTGATCGCGGCGCCCGCGGTCCTGTGGCAGATCACCCACGGCTGGCCCGCGGTGGAGATGAGCGCGGCGCTCAAGACAGCCCTGGGCGCCGACTCCCGGGTGGCCTTCGTCCCGTTCCAGGTGCTGATGATCGGTCTGTTCCTCACCCCGGTGTGGATCGCCGGGCTGGTGGCCCTGCTCCGCCGCCCGGAATGGCGCGCCTACCGGTCGGTCGGCCTGGCCTACCTGTTCATGGCGGTGCTGCTGATCGCCATCGGCGGAAAGCCGGAGTACACCGGCGGGCTCCAGCTGGTGCTGCTCTCGGCGGGCTCCGTCGTGGTGGTGCGGTGGGCGAGGACCACCGTCCGCCGTTCACTGGCCGGTACCGCGCTGGTGGGCAACGCGGTGCTGTCGGCGGTGCTCATGCTGCCGGTGCTGCCCATCGCGTGGTACGGGTCGAACCCGGCGCTGACCCAGCTGGGGGTCTTCCAGCTCGACCAGGCGGCCTGGCCCCGGCTGGCCGAGCAGGTCGCCGCCGTCCACCGGTCGCTGCCCGCACGGGAGCGCGCGCGTGCCGTCGTCTACGCCAATCACTACGGCCTGGCGGGCGCCCTGGACCGGTACGGTCCTGAGCACGGTCTGCCCCGCGTCTACAGCGGCCAGAACTCCTACGCGGACTTCGGCAGGCCCGCCGACGGTACGGACGTGGTCATCGCGGTCGGCGTGGACCGTGACGCCTTCGGCGCCCGGTTCACGACATGCGAGCCCGCAGGCGAGTTCGAGACCAATCTGCCCGTCGCCGACCAGGACACCGGGTTCCTCGTGTGCCGCGGTCCCCGCGAACCGTGGGCGGAGCTGTGGTCGGAGCTTCGCTGGATCGGCTTCCAGTGTCCGTACACGGCCGAGGCCATCACCGCGAAGAGCAAGGAGGGTTGCACGCTGTGAGGCACGGGGAGTAGGTCGCGCCCGCGGAGCCCGCCTGGCCGCGATGGGCGGAAGACACTCCCCCTGTGACGAAGTCCAGGGGGAGTGTCTGGCGGGGTCTGGTGCTGGAGGCACTCCCCCAGGCTCCGCCCGGAGGGAGAGTGCGTGCCAGGGCACGGCGGAGAGCCGGGGCTTCGACGGCACGGCCTCAGCCCGGCGGCCTCAGGTGGGGGTGCGCCGGAGCGAAGTCTGAGGGAGCTCCCCCACGCGGAGTTGTCTGGGTTGGCGGGGCTTCCCCCTACGTCCCGTACGGGGGACCGCCCCCTGGCTTCGCCGGGCGTACCCCCGCCCCTGCCACCAGGCGCGGGCGGGGGTACCTCCCGTACCGGCAGGCGGGAGCGGAATCGGCGACCGCCGACGACACCCGGGCGCTCCCGGGGCCCAGGGGGCACCCGAGCCCCGCGCGGCCCCTCAGCGGCGCCCCGATGCCCTGGGCCCTCACTCCGGTGTGGGAAACCGGCGCAGGGTGGGGCTGAGGGTGGTGCCCACGGCGACGACGGCCAGCACGGCGGACCACACCAGCAGGCCGCCACCGCTGTTCCCGTCCGCCATCAGCAGCCCGCCCACCACTGGCCCGAGCACACCGGCACCGCCCGCGAAGAGCCCGACGGTGCCGCTCAGCCTCCCCCGCATCTCATCGGGTGCGACGGTGATCTGGTAGGTCATGACCGTCGTGAACGCGGTGGGGATGAGGAAGGCGATCCCGCCGAGCACGACACCGGCCCATACCCCGGTCGGCACCAGCGCCAGCACCACCGTCAGCGCCGCCCCCACCCAGGGGAATCCGATGATGACCGCCGACGCGGGCAGAGCGGTGTGGAGCCGGCCCACGGCCGCGGCGCCCAGCAGGCCGCCGACACCGAACCCGGTCATCATCACCCCCACCTCGCCGGGTGCCATGTCGTCCTCGCCGGACGCCGCCAGCACCATGATGATCAGGGCGGAGATGAACAACTCGCAGCACATCAGCCAGACGAGGGTCGGCCGGATGACCCGGTGTCCGAGCACCCACCGGAAGCCGTCGGTGAGCATGCCCGCCCGTGCGGGCGCGGACCGGGCCTCGCGCCGGGGAAGGCGGAGGAAGCAGAGGGTGACACAGGACGCCACCAGCAGGACGGCGGCGACCGCGAACGGTGCCACCGGGTCGGCGGCGAAGAGGAAGCCCGCGCCCGCCGGGCCCAGCAGGGTGGCGATGTAGCGGCGCGCGGTGACGCGCGCCACCGCCTGCGACAGCTGTGCCTCCGGCACGACCTGCGGCAGCGCGGCGTGCTCGGCCGGGTCGAAGGCCGCGCCCAGCGCGCCCTCGGCCACCGCGACCAGCAGCACATGGGTCCAGGAGAAGTGGCCGGAGAACAGGGCGATGGCGAGGCTCGCCAGCGCCCCCGCGCGGACGCACTGGCACACCAGCATGACCCGCTTGCGGTCGTAGCGGTCCACCAGGACGCCCGCCGGGACGTTGGCCGCCATATGCGCCGCGGCGAGGACGGCGGCGACCGCGCCCATCTGGGGCGCGGAGCGCGTGGCCGCCAGCACCATCAGCGGAAAGGCGATGAGGCAGAGCTGGCCGACCAGTTCGGACACCAGCTGGCTGCTCCACAGCACGTGGTAGTTCCGGTTCCGCGACAGCGGTGGCGGCGCGGAACCGGTACCCGCCTCGGTGCTGGTCATCCCCCTGTCGCTCCGGTACGCCGGAGCAGCCGCCCGGCGAGCTGGAGCAGCCCGACCCGGCCCGTGTCCGGGTCGCGCACGAACCGCCCGGTGGCCGGTACCCCGCCACCGCCGCTCGTGGTGAACCGCAGATCCGCGAAGCAGGTCAGGGTGGAGCGCGGCCCGGACCCGACGGACAGGGTGAGCCCTTCGGGGCGCGCCGCGACCACGCACTCCCAGTCGCCGTTGGCGTAGTGTCCCGCGCATTCGTCCGGCGCGGCGATCGGCGCGCCCGGGTCGGTCAGTGCCCGCATCGGGTGGCTGGCCACGTCGAGGCCCGCCGCGCGGAGTTCGGCGAGGAGCTCCTCCCAGAGCCCCAGCCCGCCGCCCGCGTTCGTGGTGAGCGCCACGGCCGTCCCGGTGGCCGGGTCGAAGCGCAGGTGGGACCAGGTGCCGTCGCCGCTGCCGTCGTGCCCGTACCCGTCACCGCGCGCGCCACGGAAGACGGACCAGCCGAGCCCCCACCCGTCGGCGAGACCGAACGGTCCGATGGCGAGTCCGGCCGTCCGGTCCACGAGCATGGCCTCGGCGGCCACGGGGTCGAGCACCCCGGGCACCCCTTGGCCGTGTACGGCGGCCAGCCGTACCAGGTCGCTCGCGCTGGCCTCCAGTGCCACGGCGGGTTCGTCCAGCGGGGAGAAGGACTGCTGGGGCACGGGGAGCGGACGGCCCTGGACCACATGCCCCTGTGCCACCGGGCGCCCGCCCGGGCGTGTGGTGGAGGACGCCGTGATCCCGAGCGGGCTGAGCACCGCCGCCGCCACGGCGGTGTGCCAGTCCGTGCCGGTCACCACTTCGGCCAGTCGGCCCGCGAGGACATAGCCGACATCGGAGTAGGAGAACGCGGTGTCCGGCGGGTGCGTCACGGCCGTCGCGTCGCAGTGCCGCTCGACCCAGGCGCGCCGGTCCGCGCTCGGTATCCGCTCGTCCACCGCGGCCACCAGCCCACCGGTGTGGCCGAGGAGCTGCCGCGTGGTGACCCGGCCGACCGGGCTCGCGGCGGACAGCTCGGGCAGATACGCGCCGATCGGGGCGTCGAGGTCGAGGCGCCCGTCGGCCGCCAGCGACTGGACGAGCAGCGCGGTCACCGGCTTGGTCAGGGAGGCGATGGGGAAGGCGGTGTCCGCGGTGACCGGCAGGCCGGTACCGGCGACCCGCTCGCCCGTCTCGACGGCGATCAGCTGACCGGCGTGGCGGACGGCGAGCTGCGCGCCCGGTACCCGGTGGGCGCGCGCCAGTTCGGTGAGCCGGTCGGCGAGGAACGCGTGGCTGACGGCCGGTCCGGTCCCCCGGCCCGGTGCCCCGGTCCGTGCCCGGTCCCCGGCGCGGTCCGCGCGGCCGGTCGCGGCGGGCTCGGGGGCCGCCGTCGGGTCGGCCCCGGTGGCCTCCGGCGCGGCGGTGTCCCGTACGACCACGGTCGCCAGGCGTTCGATGGTCGGGTGCGAGAACAGGTCCTTCGGCACCATGTGCCACCCGGCCCGCCGGGCGCGGTAGACCACCTGGACGCTCAGCACCGAGCTGCCGCCCAGCTCGAAGAAGTCGCCGGTCACATCGATCTCGTCGAGGGGGCGGCCGAGCACCTCCGCCCAGATCGCGGCCAGCGCGGCCTCCGTCTCGTCGCGCGCCGCCACCCGGGGCGTCCCGGGGTCGGCCGGCGCGCCCGGAGCGAGCAGGGCCCGCCGGTCGGTCTTGCCACTGGGGGTCAGCGGGAAGGCGTCCAGCAGCACGAAGGACGGGGGCACCATGTAGCCGGGGAGATACCGCTGGAGGTACTCCTTCAGCCCCGCCGTCGTGGGCGACGCCTCCCCGGCCGGTACGCAGTACGCCACCAGCCGCTTGTCGCCCGGCCGGTCCTCGTGCGCCACCACGACGGCCGAGGCGACCTCCGGGTGGGTGTCCAGCACCGCCTCGATCTCGCCGGGCTCGATCCGGAAGCCCCTGATCTTGACCTGGTCATCGACCCGGCCGGCGAACTCCAGGACCCCCTCGGCCCGCCACCGCGCCCTATCGCCGGTACGGTACATCCGCTCGCCGGGCGGCCCGAACGGATCGGCCACGAACCGGTCCGAGGTCAGTCCGGCGCGGTTCGCATAGCCCCGCGCCACGCCCTGACCGGCGATGTACAGCTCACCGGGGACACCGGGCGGGACCAGCTGGAGCGCGGCGTCCAGCAGATACAGCCGGGTGCCGCCGATCGGCCCGCCGATCGGGGGTGTACCGGTGGTGTGGCGCACCAGTTCCGCCGCGGTCGACCAGATCGTGGTCTCGGTCGGCCCGTACACGTTCGTCACCGACGACGCGCGGGCGGTCAGGGCCTCGGCCAGCTCCGCGGGCAGTGCCTCGCCGCCGACGAGCACCCGGACCCGGTCGAGCACCTCGGGAGCGGCCTCGGCCACGCCGCGCCACAGGCTCGGTGTCGCCTGCACCACCGTCACGGCCTCGTCCTGGACCACGCGGAGCAGTTCCCGCGGCTCGTGCACCAGCTCCTTGTCCGCCAGTACCACGGTCGCGCCGCTGACCAGGGGCACGAACAGTTCCAGGTGCGCGATGTCGAAACCGATGGTCGTCAGGGCCAGCAGCCGGTCGCCGGGTGTCATCGCGGTCCGGTCCCGCATGTCCCGCACGAAGTTGCCGAGGTTGGCCCGGGTGACCACCACGCCCTTGGGCCTGCCGGTGGAGCCCGAGGTGTAGAGCAGGTAGGCGGCGTTCTGCGGACCCGGCGGCGGGGACGACTCCGGTCTGGTCACCGGGCGGGCCCCCAGCGCGGCGACCACGTCGGGCGCGTCGAGCGCGAGGGACGGCGTGCCCTGTGGCAGACCGGGCACGGCCGTGCCGCTGGTGAGCGCCAGGACCGGGGCCGCGTCGCGCACCATGAACGCGAGGCGTTCGTCCGGGTGGTCCAGGTCCAGCGGCAGATAGGCCGCGCCCGTCTTCAGGACCGCCACCATGGCCACCAGCAGTTCGGGTGTCCGCGGGCAGGCCAGGGCGACGGTCTGCTCGGGGCGGACGCCGAGCGCCGCCAGATGGTGGGCGAGCCGGTTGGCGCGGGCGTCCAGTTCGGCGTAGCTCAGCACGGCGTCCCCGCAGACCAGCGCGGTGGCGTCCGGGGTGGCCGCGGCCTGCCGCTCGAACAGCTCGACGGTGGTGGCCGCTCCCGTGGCGCCGGGGGCGGCGCTCCCCGCGCGCAGCAGCGCGTCCCGTTCACCGGCGGGCAGCACGGGCAGCCGGGCGATCGGTGCCTCGCCGTGGTCGGCGAAGGCGTCCAGCACGGTCACCAGGCGTTCGGCGATCCGCTCCGCGGTGTCCGGGTCGAACAGGCTCGGGTCGTAGCCGAGGCGCAGGTGCAGTGCGTCGGTGGTGTAGGCGGTGAGCGTGAGCGCGTAGTTGGTCTCCTCCGCGCCGGTGCTCTCACGCACCACGAGCCCGTGCCGGGAGGCCGCGTCCCGGTCGTAGGGGTAGCTCTCGAAGATGACGATGCTGTCGAAGAGGTCCGCGTCCCGCGGCACCTCGCTCCAGCCGCGCACCTGCGCGAGCGACACATGGTCGTACTGCCGGGTCTCGACCTGCTCGTCCTGGATCCGCCGCAGCCACGACACAAGGTCGGGACCACTGGCCCCGCTGTCCCCACTGTTCACGGTTATCCGCACGGGCAGGGTGTTGATGAACAGCCCCACGATCTCGTCCGCGCCCGCCAGGTCCGCGGGACGGCCGGAGACCGTGGCGCCGAAGCACACATCGCTCTCACCGCTGTGCCGGGCCAGCAGCAGCGCCCACGCGCCCTGCACCACCGTGTTCACCGTCAGGTGGGCGCTCTTGGCGAACGCGTAGAGCCCGCGCGAGCGTTCGGCGGACAGCCGGACGTCCACATCGCGCGAGGACCGTGAGCCGTGCGCGGCCAGCGGAGCCCGGTCGTACGGCAGCGGGGTCGCCGTCGTGAAGCCCGCCATCGTACGGCGCCAGTGTGCCTCGGCGGCGGCGTCGTCCTGTTCGGCCAGCCACCGCACATAGTCCCGGTACGGGCGGCGCGGCTTCGGCGCCGGGACCGGCGCGCCGCTCAGCGCGGCATGTTCCGCGAACACCTGCCCGAGCACATCGGCGAAGCTCCAGCCGTCCAGCAGCAGATGGTGGGAGGACCAGAACACCTGGACGCTCGCCCCCGGCAGCCGGGCGATGGTCAGCCGCATCAGCGGTGCCACGGTCAGGTCGAGTTCCAGCGTCGGCAGGCTCTCCCACAGCGACCGCGACCGGGCTTCCCGCTCCTCCTCGGAGAGTGTGCTCCAGTCCAGACGGGTCACCGGCAGCCGTACATCGCGGTGGACGAGCTGGAGCGGGGTGTCGGCGGCGGACCCGACCACGGCGGTACGCAGGACCGGGGTGCGGTCCACCACCCGCTGGAACGCCTCGCTGAGCCGGGCCGGGTCCTGGACCCCGTCCAGCACGGCGGCGAAGTGGGTGAGGTACACATCGCCGCCGCCGTCGAGCGAGTGGAACAGCATCCCGCTCTGCATCGGGGTGAGCGGGTAGATGTCCTCCACCGAACGGCCGTCCCCGGCGATCCGGTCCACCGCCGCCTGGTCCAGCCCCGCCAGCGGGAAGTCCGACGGGGTGCAGCCGCCCGCGCCGGGCCGGGCGCAGTGCTCGATGATCTGCTCCAGCGCCGCGAGGAACGCCTCGGCCAGCCGTGCCACGCTCTCCTCGCGGTGGACGTTCTCGGAGTACTCCCAGCCGAACTCCAGCACGCCGTCGCGGACCATGCCGGTGACCTCGATGAGGCACTGCCGGGCCTGCTCGGGGCTGCGGTCGGGCACCGGGTTCTCACACCAGCCCCGGAAGAGACCGGCGTCGGCGCCACCGGCGGTGTCGGCGTCGAAGCGGCCGTGGTAGTTGAACCCGACCTGGCACTGACGGCCCCGCCCCAGGGCGCCCGCCGTCCCGAGGTAGCGCAGGGCGCCGTACCCCAGACCCCGCGTCGGCACGGCACGCAGCTGCTCCTTGACCGCCTTCACGGTGGCGCCCCAGGCCGTGCCTTGGGGGTCTTCGGGCAGCTCAAGCGCCGTGGGGAACACGGTGGTGAACCAGCCGACGGTACGGGAGAGATCGACGTCGCCGAAGAGGTCCTCGCGCCCGTGGCCCTCCAGTTCGATGGGCACGACGCCGCCGCCGACCCAGTCCCGCAGCACCCGGGCGAGGGCGCTGAGCAGCACGTCGTTCACCTGGGTGCGGTAGGTCCGCGGCACCTTGCGCAGCAGCGCGTCGGTGTGGTCGGCGCTCAGCCGCCGGGTCAGGGTGCGCGCGGATCCGGCGGTGTTGGGCCCGGTGTGGTCCACCGGCAGCGTGGCCGCGTCCACGGTGGCCCGCTCCACCCGGGTCCAGTACTCCAGCTCCGTGTCGAACCCGCCGTCGGCCACCAGGCCGGTGAGGCGCAGCGCCCAGTCCCGGAAGGACGTGGACCGCTCGCCGAGGTCCACCGTCCGCCCCTGGGCGGCCTGCTGGTGCCCGGTGGCGAGGTCGGCCAGGATGACCCGCCAGGAGACCGCGTCCACCACATAGTGGTGCGCGGCGAGGAAGAGCCGGGGGGCCCGGTCCCCGCCGAGGGTGAACAGCACACCCTTGACCAGCGGACCGGTGCGGATGTCGAACCCGGTCTGCGCCACGGTGATCGCCGCGCGCATCGCGTCGTCCCGCGCGGTGGCGTCGAGCGCGGACAGGTCGACGTGCTCGAACACGGCGCCGTCCGCGCCGGTGTCCGGCTCGGTGATCCGCTGCCGCCAGGTCCCGCCGACCCGCTCGGCCCGGACCCGCAGGATGTCGTGGTGGTCGAGGACGGCGGCGAACGCGGCGCCCAGCGCGTCGGCGTCGGCCCCCGCGTCCAGGTCGAGGAAGAGGGACTGGTTGAAGTGGCCCGGCGCGTCGGGGAACTCCTCGACGTACCAGTGCTGCACCGGCGTCAGCGGCACCGGGCCGTTCACCGGGCCCCGCTCCGCCGGGGACCCGCTCACCACCGTGACCTCACCCGCCAGTTCGGCGATGGTCTGGCGCAGGAAGATCTGCTTGGTGGTCAGCCGGAGGTTGGCGCGCCGGGCGAGCGACACCACCTGGAGGCTGAGGATCGAGTCGCCGCCGAGGTCGAAGAAGTTGTGCTCGACACCGATCCGGCCGGGCTCCACGCCCAGCACCGTGGCCCAGATGTCGACGAGCCGCGCCTCCACCGGGGTGCGCGGCGCGACCCGGCGGAGCGCGTCGTCCGCCGGCCCCTCCACGGCGGGCAGCGCACGCCGGTCCAGGGTGCCGTTCGGGGTCATCGGCAACGCGTCCAGGACCATGATCGCCGAGGGCACCGCCTGACTCGGGAGGTGGTCACCGAGGAAGGCCCGGAGCTCGGCGAGGCCGGGCGCCCGGGTGCCCTCGGGCACCACATAGCCGGCCAGCCGGACATGGCCGGAGTCGTCCCGGCGCGCGACCGCCGCCGCGGCGGCCACGTCGGGGTGGCGGGCGAGGGCGGTCTCCACCTCTCCGAGCTCCACCCGGAAGCCGCGGATCTTGACCTGGTCGTCCACCCGGCCGAGGTACTCCAGATTGCCGTCGCCGCGCCAGCGCACCACGTCGCCGGTGCGGTAGAACCGGCCGCTGCCCGGCCCGAGGACATCGTGGGGGAACCGCTCGGCGGCCAGCTCGGGCCGCCGCCAGTACCCCTGGGCCACGCCGTCGCCGCCGATGTAGAGCTCACCGGCCACGCCGATCGGCACCGGGCGGCGCAGCGCGTCCACCACGTACACACTGGTGTTCACCATCGGCTTGCCGATCGGGACGAACGCGGAGGGCTCGACCGGGTCGCCGCGCAGCGCGAACACGGTGGAGTCCACCGTCGTCTCGGTCGCGCCGTAGGCGTTGACGACCAGGGCGTGGGGGCCGATGTGGTCGAGCAGCTGGGCACAGTCACCCGCCAGCCAGCCCTCGGCGCCCAGGGAGACCAGCCGCAGCGAGCCGAGGTCACCACCGCCGCGCCCGTCCAGCTCGGCGGTGATCGCCCGGGCCAGCGACGGCGTGGTGGCCAGGATCTGCGGCCGGACCTCGATGAGCAGGTCCACCAGCGCGGGCGGTTCGGTCACCACCTCCGCCGGGCACACCACGAGTTCGCCGCCGAAGAGCGCGGAGAACAGGAAGTCGCCCAGGAACAGGTCGACGCCGAAGCTCGCCACCGACAGACACCGGCCGCGGATCTCGTCCAGCCCGTAGCGGGCGTTCCAGGCACGCAGGATGTGGTGGATGTTCCGGTGGTTGATCAGCACGCCCTTGGGCCTGCCGGTCGTGCCCGACGTGTAGATCACATAGACGAGGTCGTCCACGGTGACCCCGGTCTCCGGCGGCCCGTCCGGCAGGGCGTCGAGCACCGGCCGGTCGCGGTCGAGGCAGACCACGGTGGCGTCGTGCCCGGCGACGCGGTCCAGCACGGCGGTCTCGGTGACCACCACCGGCGCGGCGGCGTCCGCCAGCATCATGCTCAGCCGCTGCGCCGGGTAGTCCGGGTCGAGCGGTACGAACGCCGCGCCCGCCTTCATGACGCCGAGCAGCGCGACCATCGCGTCCACACCCCGCTCGACGCAGACGCCGACCAGCGTTCCCGGGCCCACGCCCAGGCCGGTCAGATGCCACGCCAGCTGGTTGGCCCGGGCCGCCAGCGCGGCGAAGGTCAGCGCCTCGCCCGCGCAGCTGACCGCCACCGCGTCGGGGCTGAGCGCGACCTGCTCGTCGAAGAGCTCGTGGACACAGCGGGAGGGGCCGTACGCCACCCTCGGGCCGTTCCACTCGGCGGTCAGCTGGTGCAGCTCGGGCCCGGTGAGCAGGGGCAGCTCCCGCATCGGTGCGTCCGGCCGGGCGGCGATGCCCTCCAGCAGGGTCAGCAGATGCCCGCCCATCCGCTCGATCGTCGCCCGGTCGAAGAGGTCGGTGCTGTACTCGATGGAGCCGGTGAGCGCGCCGTCGTGTTCGAAGAAGTCGAGGGACACGTCCAGCTTGGCCACATGCGCCGGTGGGGCGACCTCCGTGACCCGCAGGCCGGGCAGGTCGGCCGTGGTCTCCGGCGCTCGCTGGAGGTTGACCATCACCTGGACCAGCGGCGGCCGGCTCGGGTCGCGCTCCGGCCGCAGGGTGTCGACCAGCCGCTGGAAGGGGACCTCGTCATGGGCGAACGCGTCGAGCACGGTGGAGCGGACAGCGCCGAGGAAGTCGGTGAAGGACCGCTCTTCGTCCACGTCGGAGCGGAGGACGACGGTGTTGCTGAAGTAGCCGATGAGGTGTTCCAGCTCGACCCGGCCACGGCCCGCGGTCACCGAGCCCACCGCGATGTCCCGCTGGCCCGAGTACCGGGCGAACAGCAGCTGGCTCGCGGCCACCAGGATCATGAAGAGCGTGCCGCCACCGCGCGCCCCGAGTGCGGTCAGCCGCCGGGTCAGCGGCTCGGGCACACCGATCTCGTACACCGCCCCCGCGGAGCCGTTCACCGGGGGGCGCGGGCGGTCGGTCGGCAGTTCCACCGGCGGCAGCCCGGCGAGCTGCCGCCGCCAGTAGTCGGTGTGCTCCGCCAGCTCCGGCCCGGCCAGCCGTTCCCGCTGCCAGATGGCGAAGTCGGCGTACTGCACCGGCAGGCCCGGCGCCCCGGCCGGCTCGCCGCGCACCGCGGCCGTGTACCCGGCGCTGAGCTCGTCGACCAGGATGCCGATGGACCAGCCGTCGCCGATGATGTGGTGGAGGCCGAGCACCAGGACGTGTTCGTCCGCGGCGAGCCGCACCAGCGACACCCGGAACAGCGGACCACGGCGCAGGTCGAACGGGGTGCTCGTCTCGGCCTCAAGACAGCGGTCGAGTCCGGCGGCACGCTCGGTTTCCGGCAGGCCGGACAGGTCCACGGCCTCGACCGGCACCCGGCCGGGCCGGTGCACGATCTGGACGCCCTGTCCCTCGGCCTCGCCGACGGTGGTGCGCAGCGCCTCGTGCCGCGCGACCACCCCGTCCAGGGCCGTGCGCAGCGCCTCGACGTTCAGTTCGCCGGTCAGCCGCAGCACCTTCGGCGCGTTGTACTCGACGCTGCCGGGGTCCAGTTCGGTCAGGAACCACAGCCCCTGCTGGCCCGCTGACAGCGGCGGTGCCCCGTCCCGGGGCGCCGGGGTGATGGAGCGGTCCCCGACGACGGGCTCCGCCTCACCGGCGAGCTGCCGGATGACGAGTTCCCGCAGGTCGTCGGGAAGCTCCGACAGCCGGTCCTTCGCGGCGGGTGGCAGATCCATGCAGTTCTCTCCCCTTCAGAGGTGTGGACCGGACTTCTCAGAGGTGCGGAGCGGACTTTCCCGGGGTACGGGGGGCACTGCCCCTGGGCCTTGGGCCCGCTGGGGGTACCCCCGGGCGGAGCCCGGGGAGTGTCCCCGGCACCGGAC
>NZ_JBHVHF010000157.1:0-18460 GCF_042800315.1 Streptomyces sp. NPDC057638 | reverse complement strand
GGCACCCATCACGGGTGCCGGGCCGGGCCTTTCCACCGGTGTGTCGCACGGCGCCTGGCCGGAGGCACCGACGACTCACCGGAGCCGGGGACGGAGGGCGGTGGAGCAGCGGGACCCCCGCTCAGCCACCCACCGTCGAGGTCTGGTCCGGTCCCGCGCTCTGGCGGCCCACCCGGCCGTCGCCGATACCGTCGCCGTCATCACCGGCATGGCCGCCGTCACCCGTCCCGCGCTTCGCGGCGCGCTTGGCGGCCCGGCGCTCCTTGCGGAGTTCGACCATCGCGTACAGCGTCGGCACCAGCAGCAGGGTCAGCAGGGTGGAGGAGATCAACCCACCGATCACCACCACGGCCAGCGGCTTGGCGATGAAGCCGCCCTCGCCCGTGATGCCCAGGGCCATCGGCAGCAGGGCGAAGATCGTCGCCAGCGCGGTCATCAGGATCGGGCGCAGCCGGTGGCGGCCGCCCTCGATGACCGACTCGATGACGCCGAGCCCCTGCGCCCGGTACTGGTTGATCAGATCGATCAGGACGATCGCGTTGGTGACCACGATGCCGATCAGCATCAGCATGCCGATCAGCGCGGGCACGCCCAGCGCGGTGTCGGTCAGGATCAGCAGCCCGATCGCGCCGGTCGAGGCGAAGGGGATGGAGACCAGCAGGATCAGCGGCTGCACCAGCGAACGGAAGGTGGCGACCAGCAGCATGAAGACGATCGCCACGGCCGCGAGCATCGCCAGCGCCAGGGAGGCGAACGCCTCCTTCTGGTCCTCGGTGACCCCGCCGATGGAGGCCGTGGCGCCCCTCGGCAGATCCAGGCCGTCGACCGCCTTCTGGAGCCCGGTGCTGAGGTCACCGGTGTTGTCGTCGAGCGGCTTGGCGGTGATGGTGGCGGCCCGGGAGCCGTCGATTCGGCTCATGGAGACCGGCCCGGGCACCAGCCGCACATCGGCGATCCGACCGAGCGTGGCCCCGCCCAGGGGCAGGTTCCGCAGCTGGGCCAGGGTGGTGGCGGGGCGGGCCGAGGTGATGACGACATCGCGCTCGGTGTCATCGATGATCGCCTTGGCCGCGGGCAGTCCGCGCACCGCCTGGGTGACGGCCGCGCCCAGGCCGGCCTCGGTGAACCCGGCGTCGGCGGTGCGGGGGGTGGCCGTCACGGAGATCCGGGGCACGGACTGGGCCAGATCGCTCTGTACGTCGGTGACGCCGTCGAGTCCGGCCACCTCCTCGCGTACCGCCTCGGAGGCGGTCCGCAGGATGGCGGGGTCGGCGGCCTTGACCACGACGCTCAGATCCTGGGCGCCGAAGCCGTCACCGCCGGAGATGGTGGTGTCGCCGATGCCTTTCAGCCGGGCCAGTTCGTCATCGAGCCGGTCGCGGGTGTCGTCGAAGTCGGCGGAGTCGGTGAGGGTGATCTGATAGCTGGCCTCGTTGGCGCCCGCGCCGCCGAAGGCCGCGGCGAAGCCGCTGGAACCGACGGTGACCTGGTAGTCCTTGATCTCCGACACCCCGGCGAGGACCTTCTCGACCTGACGGGCGGCGGCGTCGGTGGCGGCGAGGCTGCCCCCGGCGGGCAGCTCCTGCTTGATGGTCATGACCTTCTGCTCGCCCTGGTCGAAGAAGTTGGTCTTCAACAGCCCGGCCAGACCGAGGCTGACGACGAGGACGGCGACGGCCAGCAGCACACTGGTCAGCCGACGGCGGGTGGCGAAGCGCAGCACCCGGACATAGAACCGCTGGAGCGGACTGCGCTCCTCCTTCTCCTCCGCGATCCGCCGCGCCTCCTCCGGCGCCAGGCCCCGCACCTCCTTCGGCGGGTGCAGGAACCAGTACGACAGGACCGGCACCACCGTCAGCGACACCAGCAGCGAGGCCAGCAGGGCGGCGGTGACGGTGAGCGAGAAGGAGCCGAAGAGCTGGCCGACGGCGCCGCCGACCAGACCGATCGGCAGAAAGACCGCGACGGTGGTCAGGGTGGAGGAGGTGACCGCCCCGGCGACCTCCTTGACGGCGGTGACGATGGCGCTGTGCCGCTCCTCGCCGTAGCCGAGATGGCGCTTGATGTTCTCCAGCACCACGATCGAGTCGTCGACGACCCGGCCGATGGCGATGGTCAGCGCGCCGAGGGTGAGGATGTTCAGCGAGAGGTCACGGCTCCAGAGCACCAGCAGCGCCAGGACCACCGAGAGGGGGATGGAGACGGCCGTCACCAGGGTGGAGCGGAGCGAGGCCAGGAAGACCAGGATCACCACGACGGCGAAGAGCAGCCCCAGCGCGCCCTCGGTGGTCAGCCCGGAGATGGACTTCTCGACCGCGGGCCCCTGGTCCGAGACGACGGTCACCTCGGCGTCCGCGCCGAGGTCCCGCCTCAGCTCGGGCAGCTTCTCCTCGACCGCGCGCGAGATGGAGACGGCGCTGCCGTCGTTGTCCATGGTGGCGAGGACGGCGAGGCTGGGCTTGCCGTTGGTGCGGGTCAGCGAGGTGGCGGCGGCGGGCGCCTCCTTGACGGTGGCCACATCGCCGAGCCGCACGGCCCCGCCCGTGCCGCCGGGCGGCGCCGGGATCCTCAGCTCCTCGATCTGCCGCAGCGTGGTGAACCCGCCGCCGACCTGGACGGTACGGCTCTGTCCCGCCTCGCTGAACGATCCGGCGGGTACGGCCGAGCCCCCGGCGCGCAGGGCGTCGGCGAGCGCGGGGCCGGTGAGCCCGGCGGCGGCGAGCGCGCGCTCGTCGGGGGTGACGGAGACCTGGAGCTCCCTGACACCGTCGACGGAGACCTGGTTGACGCCGTCGATGCCCTCCAGCTCGGGGACGATGGTCCGCTTGAGCTGGGCGGCGAGGGCCTGCTGGCTCTCCCGGCCGGAGGTGACGGCGAGGACCACCGTGGGGATGTCATCGGTGGAACCCGCGACGACCTGGGGATCGACCCCGTCGGGCAGCTCCGCGCGGGCCCGGTTCACCGCCTCCTGGACATCGGAGACCAGCTGCTTGACGCCCTCGCCGTAGTCGAAGCTGGCCAGGACCACGGCGTTGCCCTCGCTGGCGGTCGAGGTCACCCCGGTGATGCCGTCGACGCTCTCCAGGGAGGTCTCCAGCGGTTCGACGACCTGCTTCTCGACCACATCGGGCGAGGCACCCTCGTACGGCGCGAGGACCGAGACCATGGGGAGTTCGAGCGTGGGCAGCAGCTGCTGTTTGAGCTGGGGGATGGCGATCGCGCCGAAGATGAGCGTGATGATCGACATCATGCCGATCAGAGCGCGCTGCGACAGGCTGAACTTCGACAGCCAGGTCATGGGGGTCTCTCTTCTGATGGCTCCGCTGATGACTCCACTGAGGGCAGGACAAGGAGTTGCCGGGTGCCCGGTTATACGATCAGCCATCAACCGGCTGCGGACCGTCGCCCCGAGGTCTCGTTTCTTTATCCGATACCTACGGCGAACGGAGTACCCGGGAGGGAGCGCCCGCTCCACCCGTGGGCGGACCGCGGCGGAGACGACCACGCGCGCCCGTGCCTTCTCCCCGGGACGGACCGCCTCCGACGCGCCGACGAGCAGCGTGTCCGGCCTTCTTCCGGGACGGGCGGAACCGCCGCCCGGGCCCGCGTGGACGGGCCCTGTCCGTCCACCCCGTGGACGGGCCGTCACCCTTCAGCCCGTACGGGGGCGGATCGCGTTCAGCCCGTACGGGGGCGGACCAGACCCGATTCGTAGGCGAAGACGACGAGCTGGGAGCGGTCACGGGCACCGAGTTTGGCCATCGCGCGGTTCACATGGGTCTTGACCGTGAGCGGGCTGACCGCCAGCCGGTCGGCGATCTCGTCGTTGGAGTGCCCCCCGCCGACCAGGACCAGCACCTCGCGCTCGCGCCCGGTGAGCGAGGCCAGCCGGTCGGCGTGGTCCTGTGACCGGCCGCCCGCGCCGCCGCCCTGGGCGAGGAACGTGGCGATCAGGCCCTTGGTGGCGGCCGGGGAGAGCAGCGCCTCCCCCGCGGCGGCGCGGCGGATGGCGTTGAGCAGCTCGTCCGGCTCGGCGCCCTTGCCCAGGAAGCCGGAGGCACCCGCGCGCAGCGACTCGGCCACGTACTCGTCCACCTCGAAGGTGGTCAGCATGACCACCTTGACCCCGGCGAGCTCGGGGTCGGCGCTGATCATGCGGGTGGCGGCCAGTCCGTCCGTACCCGGCATCCGGATATCCATCAGGACCACGTCGGCGCGGGTGGTGCGGGCCAGTGCGACGGCCTCGGCGCCATCGGCGGCCTCGCCGACCACGGCCATATCGGGTTCGGAGTCCACCAGGACCCGGAAGGCGCTCCTGAGCAGCGTCTGGTCATCGGCGAGCAACACCCGGATGGTCATGCGTCCTCCCCCGTACGGGCTTCGAGGGGAAGTATCGCCTGCACCCGGAAGCCGCCGCCGAAGCGGGGGCCCGTGGTGAGTCGGCCGCCGAGCGCGCTGACACGCTCACGCATCCCGAGCAGACCGTGACCACCACCGGCGCTGCCGTCATCCGGTTCGGCCGCCGCGGCGGTGGCGCTGGTCCGCCGCTCCGGTACGCCGTTGTCGATGACCGTCACCTCCAGGGTGCGGCCGACCCGGACCACGCTCACCTCGGCCCGCGCCTGCCGCCCCGCGTGCTTGCGCACATTGGTGAGCGCCTCCTGGATGATCCGGTACGCCGCGAGGTCGACCGCCGCGGGCGGCCGGGTGCCGTGGTCGTCGCGGGCCACCTCCACCGGGAGTCCCGCCTGCCGGAAGGTGATCACCAGCTCGTCCAGCACATCGAGACCCGGTGCCGGTTCGGTGGGCGCCGTCGGATCGCCGGTCTGGCGGAGCAGTCCGACGGTGGCCCGCAGCTCGTTGAGGGCGGACCGGCTGGCCTCGCGTACATGGGCGAGCGCCTCCTTGGCCTGGTCGGGCCTGCGGTCCATCACATGGGCGGCCACCCCGGCCTGCACATTGACCAGCGCGATGTGGTGGGCGACGACATCGTGCAGATCGCGGGCGATCCGCAGCCGCTCCTCGGCCACCCGGCGGCGGGCCTCCTCCTCCCGGGTCCGCTCGGCGCGGTCCGCCCGCTCCCTGATCGCGTCGACGAAGGCCCGCCGGGAGCGGACCGCGTCCCCGGCCGCGGCGGCCATGCCGGTCCAGGCGAAGATGCCGATGTTCTCCTGGGTGTACCAGGGGGTCGACCCGAAGGACATCGCCGTCCCGGTCAGCACCGCCATGGTGAGCAGCCCCACCCGCCAGGTGGTGGGACGGTCGGTGCTGGCGGCGACGGTGTAGAGCGCGACCACGGCGCTCATCGCGACCGGCGCCGACGGGTCACCGAAGCCCAGCTCGATGACGGCCAGACCGCTGGTGAAACAGAGCACCGCCCGGGGTTCACGCCGCCGCAGTACCAGCGCGGCGGCGGCCAGCACCATCAGCACCACGCTGCGCGGGTCGGGGCTGCGCGCGCCGAACTCGGGCCCATGCGCTCCATTGGGGTCCGCGAAGGAGCCGAGGACCATGCCCGCCAGGACGGTGAGGGCGAGGGCGGCGTCGAGGGCGAGCGGATGGGCTCGGAGCCACTGCTGGACGCGGGCGAACCGGGCGGCGGAAGACGTCACCCCACGACGTTACGTCCCCATGGCCCGGGTCAGGGTCGCGGGGCCGGGCGGGTCAGCCAGGGAGACCAGGAGCCGGGCGGGTCAGCCAGGGAGACCAGAGGCCAGGGGCCGGGCGGGTCAGCCGGGGAGACCAGGGACCGGAGGCCG
Organism: Streptomyces sp. NPDC057638; assembly: GCF_042800315.1. Taxonomy (NCBI): domain Bacteria; kingdom Bacillati; phylum Actinomycetota; class Actinomycetes; order Kitasatosporales; family Streptomycetaceae; genus Streptomyces; species Streptomyces sp. NPDC057638. The sequence continues at coordinate 12,701 of NZ_JBHVHF010000157.1, read as the reverse complement.
GGCGGGTCAGCCGGGGAGGCCGGGAATGAGGCCCTCGTCCCCGAGCAGCCCCTTCACGTCCTCCAGCGTCGCGTCCGGGGCCGGGAGGATCAGCTCCGACGGCTCCAGGACATCGTCCGGCAGGGGCTCCCCCACCTCCCGCACCCGCGCCAGCAGCGCCGTGAGGGTGCGCCGGAAGCCCGGCCCGTCGCCCTGTTCCATCTCGGCCAGCAGCTCGTTGTCGAGCCGGTCCAGTTCGGCGAAGTGGCGGTCGGCCAGCTTCACCTGGCCCTCCCCCATGATCCGTACGATCATGACGCGTCCCTCGTGGTCGGTGCCCGCCGGTCTCCCGGCGCGGCCGGGGTCAGCCGGTGGGTACCGCGGTACCCACCGTCATCCCGCCGTCAGTGCTTGTCGAAGTCGGGCCGGGTCGTCGAGCCCTGCCCCTGGGCGTCCCGCGCGCCACCGGCGCCGCCCTCGATGGCCTGCTGCGAGGCGCTGGAGCCGCCCGCCAGCTCGGCCTTCATCCGCTGGAGCTCCAGCTCCACATCGGTGCCGCCGGAGATGCGGTCCAGCTCGGCGGCGATGTCGTCCTTCGCCATGCCGGACGGGTCGTCCAGCGCGCCCGAGGCGAGCAACTCGTCGATGGCCCCGGCGCGTGCCTGGAGCTGCGCGGTCTTGTCCTCGGCCCGCTGGATCGCCAGACCGACGTCGCCCATCTCCTCGGAGATGCCGGAGAACGCCTCACCGATGCGGGTCTGCGCCTGCGCGGCGGTGTAGGTGGCCTTGATCGTCTCCTTCTTGGTGCGGAAGGCGTCGACCTTGGCCTGGAGGCGCTGGGCCGCCAGGGTGAGCTTCTCCTCCTCGCCCTGGAGCGTCTGGTGCTGTGTCTCCAGATCGCTCACCTGCTGCTGGAGCGCGGCGCGCCGGGACAGCGCCTCGCGCGCCAGGTCCTCACGGCCGAGCGCCAGCGCCTTGCGGCCCTGGTCCTCCAACTTGGACGACTGCCCCTGCAACTGGTTGAGCTGTAGCTCCAGTCGCTTGCGGGACGTCGCCACGTCGGCGACCCCCCGGCGCACCTTCTGGAGCAGCTCCAACTGCTTCTGATACGAGTAATCGAGGGTCTCGCGCGGATCCTCGGCCCGGTCAAGGGCCTTGTTTGCCTTCGCGCGGAAGATCATCCCCATACGCTTCATGACACCGCTCATGGGCTTCGCGCGCCCCCTTCTGACGGACTCCAGCTCCAGCACTCCAGAACCCACAGTACGGGCCCCACATCCATTACCGCACTGTTCGAGCGCGGATGCGCTCCTCCCCAAGGACGACTGCGGAGGGCTTCCACTCCAGCGCAAGGAGTAGATGGACGTCAGGGGAGACGCCGGGGAAGGCCCTCGGAACGGGTTTCGGAAGGGGCGGGAAAGGGGCGGGGAAGGAGTGGGGGAAGGGTTCGGAGGGACCACGGGAAAAGGGGCGGGGGACGGTGCCGGGGCCGGGCGGGGGCGGGCGCGCGGCGCGGGGCGTCCCCCGTTCCGGCGGTGGTCCGGAGTCAGGGTGACGCGGGGTGTTGCCGGATCGTTCCCCTCCGGCGTTGGGTCCCCGCGCCGCACCCCGTACCCTTGGGATTTGTGTTCCGTAGCCGTGCCAAAGCAGAGAAGGCCACCACCGAGCAGGTGACGGCCGCCACCGAGCCCCGTGACCCCGAGGCCCCGAAGGGTCGCCCCACTCCCAAGCGGAGTGAGGCGCAGACCCAGCGACGCCGTGCCGTGGCGCCGCCGATCGACCGCAAGGAGGCGATGAAGCGCCAGCGCGAGGTCCGCCGTCAGGAGCTGGCCAAGCAGCGCGAAGCGCTCGCCAGCGGTGACGAGCGGTATCTCCCGGCCCGCGACAAGGGCCCCGTCCGCAAGTTCGCCCGTGACTTCGTGGACTCACGCTTCTGCGTCGCCGAGTTCTTCCTGCCGCTCGCCGTCCTGATCCTGATCATGAGCATGGTCCGGGTGGCGCAGCTCCAGAACATCGCGCTGCTGGTCTGGCTCGGCGTCATCGTCATGATCGTGATCGACTCGATCGGACTCGGCATCCGGCTCAAGAAGCAGCTCAACGAGCGCTTCCCGAACGAGCGCAAGCGCGGCGCCATCGCCTACGCCCTGATGCGTACGCTCCAGATGCGCCGACTGCGTCTACCGAAGCCGCAGGTCAAGCGCGGAGAGCGACCCTGAGCACCGAGGCCCCCGGCGTCCCCGGCACAGCCGGAGGGACGCTGGAGGCCATCCGGCAGGAACTGCTGGCCCGTCAGCTCGATGAGCAGATAGCCGCTCGCTACCCCGTCGGCCAGCGGCTGCGGATCCTCGATGTCGGTATGGGCCGTGGTGTCCAGGCGCTGCGGCTGGCACGCGCCGGGCACACCATCACCGGGCTGGAGTCGGACGAGGAACTGCTGCGGGCCGCCGAGGAGACCCTGGCCACCGAGCCGGAGGGCATCCGCGAGCGAGTCACCCTGCTTCTCGGCGACTCCCGGGAGACCGGGGTCCACTTCCTTCCGGGCAGCTTCGACGTGGTCCTCTGCCATGAGGTGCTGCTCTCCGAGCAGACCGACGACGGCGCCGCGCTGCTGGCGGGCCTGGCCCGGATGCTGGCCCCCGGCGGCCTGCTCTCCCTGCTGGTCCGCAACGCGGGGGCGCTGGCGATGGGACCCGGGCTCGCGCGGGACTGGGACGGCGCCCTGGCCGCCCTGGACTCGGACATCGTCACCGACCGCTCCGGGCGGACGGTCCGTGCCCACCGGCTGGACGCGCTGACGTCCGCGCTGGCGGGGATCGCGGCCCCGTTGCACGCCTGGTACGGGGTGCAGGTCTTCACTCCGTGGGGAGCCGCCGACAGTGACGGTGGTGGCGATGGGGAACGGCTGCTGCTCGCGGAGGACCGTGCGGGGCGGACGGATCCCTATCGCGGGGTCGCGGCCCTGCTCCATCTCTGCGGCGTCCGCGGCTGATCTCCGCCGGGGCCCTGCCCGGGGCCCTGCCCGGCTCTGGTCGGAGCCCGGACCGCGTTCCGGGCTCGCCACTCCCGTCCGCTGCCCACCGTCCCGCGCCGTTGTCGCGGGCGTGGACCCGCCCGCGCCTCCCGTACCTCTCGTACCTCTGTTCCTCCGTCGGCTGATGGGGAGGACAGAAAAGGAGGAACCGGTACCAGAGCCGGGCGTGCAGGTGTGTGGTGGAGCTCACAATCCGGGTCGCGCGCCGGGGTCAGGTGGAATGGGGCCGGGCGCGTCCCCTGACATGTGACGACCTCAGCGAGCCCTGCCGAGAAGGACGAGACGCCCCCCGCCAGACTCCCCGCCCGGGAGACCTGGCGCGTGCTCTACCGCCACTTCCACCCCCACCGCTGGTTCGTCGCCCTCGGCGCCTTCTTCGCCCTGATCGGCACGGTCACCGGGCTGCTCCAGCCGCTGGCCGCGAAGGAGTTGGTGGACCGGCTGGAGCATGACTCCTCCATCACCGGGGTGCTGATCGTCCTCACCGCGCTGGTCGTGCTGGGCACGGTGATCGAGGCGGTCGGGGCGTTCGTGCTGGAGCGGACCGCCGAGTCGGTCGTGCTCGCGGCCCGCCGCAGTCTGATCGGGCGGCTGCTGCGGCTGCGGCTGCCCGAGATGGAGCGGACCCAGCCGGGCGATCTGATGTCCCGGGTCACCGCGGACACCACCCTGCTGCGGGCGGTGACCACCCAGTCGATCGTCTCGGCCGTGACCGGCGGGCTCGGCTTCATCGCCACGCTGGTGATGATGGCCGTGATGGACGTGGTCCTGCTCGGCGTCACCGTCGGGGTGATCGTGCTGATCGGCGGGTCGTTCGCCCTGGTGATGCCGAAGATCTCCAAGGCCACCCAGCGGGCGCAGGAGGCGGTCGGGGAGATCTCGACCGTCCTGGAGCGGGCGTTCGGCGCCTTCCGTACGCTCAAGGCGTCCGGCGCCGAGGAGCGCGAGTCGGCGGTCGTCGCGGCGGCGGCCCACAAGGCGTGGGTCTACGGCACCAAGTCGGCCAAGTGGCAGTCGGTCGCCTCGTCGTCGGTGGGGCTCGCGGTGCAGGTGTCGTTCCTGGCGGTCCTCGGGATCGGTGGGGCACGGGTGGCCTCGGGGGCCATCTCGGTCTCGACACTCGTCGCCTTCCTGCTCTTTCTCTTCTATCTGATCGACCCGATATCCCGGCTGGTGGAGGCGGCGACGCAGTACCAGGCGGGCGTGGCGGCCGTCGCGCGCCTGGCCGAGGCCGAGCGGCTGGAGACCGAGCCGCTGGAGGACACGGGCGGGCGCACCGCCCCCCGGACGGAGGGACCCGCCACCGTCGCCTTCGAGGATGTCGCCTTCCGCTACCGGGACGATCTGCCGCCCGTCCACCACGGCGTCACCTTCACCGTGCCGGGCGCGGGGATGACCGCCTTCGTGGGCCCGTCGGGGGCGGGGAAGACCACCGTCTTCGGGCTGATCGAACGGTTCTACGAGGTGAACGGCGGCCGGGTCCTCGTCGACGGCCGCGATGTGCGCGACTGGCCGCTCCCCGACCTGCGGGCCGCCATCGGCTATGTGGAACAGGACGCCCCGGTCCTGGCGGGCACCCTGCGGGAGAACCTCGTCTTCGCCGCGCCCGACGCGACCGACGAGGCGATCCGGGACGTCGTCGTACGGGCCCGGCTGGACGCCCTCGTCGACCGGCTGCCCGAGGGGCTCGACACCCTCGTCGGCCACCGGGGCTCCAAGCTCTCCGGCGGCGAGCGCCAGCGGGTGGCGATAGCCCGCGCGCTGCTGCGCCGCCCCCGGCTGCTCCTGCTGGACGAGGCCACGTCCCAGCTCGACGCGGTCAACGAACTCGCGCTGCGGGACGTGGTCACGGAGATCGCCCGCGAGGTGACGGTGCTGGTCGTGGCCCACCGGCTGTCGACGGTGACCCTCGCGGACCGGATCGTGGTCATGGACGCGGGCCGGGTGCGGGCCGTCGGTACCCATGAGGAGCTGGTGGCCGCGGATCCGCTGTACGGGGAGCTGGCGGCGACACAGTTCCTGGCGTCGGCGGAACCGGAGAACGGTTCGCGGGACGGTGAGCCGGAGGGCGGTTCGCGGCCGGAGGCCGACGCGGGGGACGGGAAGCCGGAGAACGGTTCGCGGGAGGAGGCCGCGCCGGAGCGGGTCTGAGCACGGGGTGCGTGCCACGGCGGCGGGGCGGATTCCGCAGGCCCGTGGCCGGGTGCGTTCCCGCTGGTCGCGGCCGTCACGCGCGCGCTCTCCCTGGTCGTGCGGCGGTGTCGTTCCCGGGCGCGGGGCACCTGGGTGTCCGCCGTCTGCCGTGCCTCCCGTGTCCCCCGCCGCTCCCGCCGCGGTGACCACGCGCCCCCGGAGTCCGGTCGCGGAGGTCACCGCGGTCGCACCCGTGACCGTCGCCGGCCGCCGGAGGGCGGCCAGGGCGGTTCGGCGGCGGAAGTACCTGTTCGGCGGCGTCCGGCATGCCCGTCACTCCGGTGCGTGGAGACACTCAGGCATGAGGCTCTCCCCCGCCACCGTCCGTCGTCGCCTTCCCGTCGTGCTCGGTGGGATCTGTGTGATCGTGCTGGTCGGAGGCTGTTCCGGCGATACGGACGCCCTCCCCACGGGGGCGGCGCAGGCCGTGGCACCCTCGGTCCGGGACGGCTACACGAGTGACGCGGCCAACGACCTCCAGAACGACTACGAGACCGTCATCCGCGATGTCCTGCCCTCGGTCGTCCAGATCCAGACCGGTGACGCCCTCGGCTCCGGGGTCGTCTATGACTCCCGGGGCCATATCGTCACCAACGCCCACGTCATCGACCAGACGCGTTCCTTCGAGGTCACCGTCGCCACCGGGGAGCAGCCCCTGACCGCGCGGCTGGTCGCCTCCTACCCCGAGCAGGATCTCGCCGTCATCAAGCTGGACCAGGTGCCCGCCGGGCTGCGGCCCGCCGTCTTCGGTGACTCCGGCAAGGTCGCCGTCGGCCAGATCGTGCTGGCGATGGGTTCCCCGCTGGGGCTCTCCAGCAGTGTCACGCAGGGCATCGTCTCCGGCATCGGCCGTACGGTCAGTGAGAGCGCGGAGAACGGCGGTACGGGCGCCACCATCGGCAACATGGTGCAGACCTCCGCCGCCATCAACCCGGGCAACAGCGGCGGCGCGCTGGTCAATCTCGACAGCGAGGTCATCGGCATCCCCACCCTCGCCGCCACCGACCCCGACCTCGGCGGGGGTACCGCGCCGGGCATCGGCTTCGCCATCCCGGCCTCGATGGTGCGTACGGTGGCGGACCAGATCATCGCCACCGGAAAGGTCACCGACTCCGGCCGGGCGGCCCTCGACATCACCGCCAGAACGGTCCTCGACGACAACTACCAGCCGTCGGGCGTCGCGATCGTCGAGGTCGTGAAGGGGGGCGCGGCGGACGAGGCGGGGCTGCGGGCCGGGGACATCATCACGAAGATCGGGTCGCACGAGATCACCACGATCACCTCGCTGGCGGAGGCGCTGGCGTCGGAGCAGCCGGGGGACCAGGTGGTGGTGTCGTATCTGCGCAACGGTGAGCCCGGCACGGCGCGGGTGACACTCGGTGAGATCTGACGCGATCCGGGGCTGCCCGGGCGGTGCCCGTCGTCGGGGCTGCCCGGGGTGGTGCCGCGTTCGCGGATGCCCGGGGTGGTGCCCGTCCCCGCGCCACGAGCCGGGCGTCACCCGGGCGGTGCCGCGTGCCGGGGATGCGCCGGGGCCACGCCCCGGGGGCGGCGCCCGCCCTCCGCCACCGGGGAACGGGCGCGCCCACGCGGGCGGGACGCCGGTCAGTCCGGGGCGTGCAGGCTCATCGGCCCGTAGATCGCGGTGCCGTCGTCGGAGAGCGCGACCTGGTCGGCGCCTCCGTCCCGCAGTTCCTTCCAGTGCTCACCGAGCCAGGACTCGGCGTCCCCCTGCGTGGTGAACTCCTCCGGTGTCACGGCCGGTCGCACCTCCGTACCGTCGGACTTCTCAAACCGCCACGTCCATGCCATGTACGCCTCCCAGCGGAGTCAGGGGGTGCTGTCCTGCCCGCAGCGTATCCGGGCGCGCACGCGCGACGGCGACGCGGGAGGATCGTCCCTGTGGAACTGACTCTGCTCGGCACCGGCGCCCCGGCCGGTCTCCCCCGTCCCGACTGTCCCTGTGCCGTGTGCGCCGCCGCCCGTGGCTCCCGGGCCCGTGCCGCCACCGCGCTGCTGGTGGACGGTGCCCTGCTGCTCGATCTCACTCCCGGGGCGGCGCTGGCCGCCGCCCGGGCGGGCCACTCACTGGTGGGGGTGCGGCAGGTGCTGCTCACCCATCCGCACGACGGTCCGTCGGTGGACGTGCCCGCCGGGCTGCCGTCGGCGGGCCGGGTGCCCGACGGCCGGGTGCTCACGCTGATCAGCGGACACCGGGTGCGGGCGGTGCCGATGGACCACCCGGGTACGGGGTACGAGGTGACCTCGCCCGAGGGCGACCGGCTGCTCTATCTGCCGCCGGGCGGCGCCCCGGCCGGGCTCGCCCCCGCGGCGGAGGCCCCGTACGAGATGGTGGTGGCCGATGTCGTGGGGCGCCCCGACGCGGTGGCCCGGCTGCGGGCGACCGGGGCGATCGGGCCGACCACCGATGTGATCGCCGTCCATCTGGACCATGACGTCCCCGGCGGCCCCGAGCTGGACCGCAGGCTCGCGGCGGCGGGCGCGCGGGCGGTCCCCGACGGGACGACCCTGATCGTCGGCGAGTACCACGCCGTACCGGACGTTCCGCGCCGGACGCTGATCACCGGAGGGGCACGTTCGGGTAAGTCGGCGGAGGCCGAGCGGCGGTTGGAGACCTTCCCCGGGGTGGTGTACGTGGCGACCGGCGGCGGCCGGGAGGGCGACGCGGAGTGGGCGGACCGGGTCGCCCTCCACCGCGAGCGCCGCCCCGGCTCCTGGCGGACGGTCGAGAGCTGCGATCTCGTACCGCTGCTCGCTGACGACGGGCCCCCGCTGCTGATCGACTGTCTGGCGCTCTGGCTGACGGACGCGATGGACCGGGTGGGCGCCTGGGACGACGACACCTGGCGCGCGGAGGGCGAACACGCCCTGCGGGAGCGGGTGTCCGAGCTGGTCGCCGCGGTGCGCGCCACCCACCGCACCGTCGTCGCCGTCACCAACGAGGTCGGCTCGGGCGTGGTCCCGGCCACCGCCTCCGGGCGCCGCTTCCGGGACGAGCTGGGCCGGCTGAACGCGGCCGTCGGCGCGGAGTGCGAGCAGATGTTGCTGGTGGTGTCCGGGCAGGCGCTGGTGCTGAGGAACTGACGTACCACCACGCGGGACCGGGCCGCCGCGTGGGATGACGGCTGACGGCGGGCCGGTGGGGCACGGACCGGAACCGGGCCGGGACCCCGCGCCGGACGACGCCTGACGGCGGGCGGGGGGAGCACGGACCGGAGCCGGAGGGGCCGGTGGCCGGCGTGTGGATCGGGCGGCGGCCGGATTGAGCGGTGACCGGGGGCCGGATGAGGGTGAGACGGTACTGTTCAGCGAATGAGCAGGCTGAATCTCGATGACTTCTCCGATCTGATCGAGCGCCCCGACAGCGGGATCCGGCGGGACGCCGAGGCCCACCGGGAGCGGCTCACCGTGCCGGGCGGGGCCCTGGGGCGGCTGGACGAGTGGGGCGAGTGGCTCGCCTCGGCCCAGGTCTCCGTGCCCGTGCGGGCGATCGAGCGGCCCCGGGTCCTGCTCTTCGCCGCGGACCACGGTGTCGCCTCGCTCGATGTGTCCGGCCGACGGGCCGGGGAGGCGTATCTGCTGGTGCGGGACGTCCTGGAGGGCGCGAGCCCGGTCTCCGTCGTCGCCCGGCGGATGGGCGTTCCGGTCCGGGTCGTGGACGCCGGGCTGGACTGTGACCCCGAGCTGCTGCCCGCCGCCGTCACCCGACACCGGGTGCGCCGGGGCAGCGGGCGGATCGACACCGAGGACGCGCTCACCCTCGACGAGGCCGAGCGCGCGGTACGGCTCGGAATGGCCATCGCCGACGAGGAGGCCGACGCGGGGACCGATCTGGTGGTCCTCGGCGATCTGAGCGTCGGCGGCACCACCGCCGCCGCCACCCTGATCGCCGCGCTCTGCGGCACCGACGCCTCGGTGGTCACCGGCCGGGGCGGCGCCGGGATCGACGATCTCGCCTGGATGCGCAAGTGCGCGGCGATCCGCGACTCGCTGCGCCGGGCCCGCCCGGTCCTCGGCGACCAGCTGGAGCTGCTGGCGGCCGTCGGGGGCGCGGACCTGGCCGCGATGACCGGTTTCCTGCTGCAGAGCGCCGTGCGCCGGATGCCGGTGATCCTGGACGGTGTCGTCTCGGCGGCGTGCGCGCTGGTGGGCCAGCGGGCCGCGTTCCGCGCGCCGGACTGGTGGCTGGCGGGCCATATCAGTGGCGAGCCCGCCCAGCGCAAGGCCCTGGACCGGATGGCGCTCACCCCCGTACTCGATCACGGTGTCACCGTGGGCGAGGGAACCGGGGCGCTGCTGGCGCTCCCTCTCGTCCAGGCGGCCGCCGCGCTCGCGGCGGAACTGCCGGAACGGCCGGGCGCGGCAGACGAACCCGACAACACAGCCGACACAGACAACACAGCCGACGGCGCCGACGCAGAGGGTACGGACAGCACCGACACCACCGGCGGCGGTACGGCCACCGCCGACGCCACGGGCGGCTCCCTCCCGCGTTCGTACGGGTCCTACGGCATGGACAGTCCCGGCCGTGAGTGACGTCCCCATGCGTCCCTGACGGTCCGGCCGGACCGGCCGGACGGCGGCGGGGAGCACCCCCGGAGGGAGCCTCCGCCGCCCCGGGGAATGCCCCCGGGAACCCCGGCGAGCGTCCCCGGAGCACGCCCACCGCCGGAGCGCGCCCACAGAGCCTCCCCAGGAGCGGCCGTCCGCCGGAGCGGCCAGCCATGACGAGTGATGCCCCATATGATCACTTTTCATGGGAGAGGTCCTTGTTTAGCTCCGGTCCAGGCCCAGGCCCCCGTCCCCCGGCGGCACCCGGCGAGCACCCCACCGCCGGGGCCCGTCGCGGCGCCCCCCACCGCGCGCCGTCCACCGTCCGGTCCCGGCGGAGCGCCGCCTTCGCGGTCTGGTACCTGCGGGTGGTCGCGTTCATCAACCTGCTCAGCGGTGTCTGGGTCTCCCTCGGACAGCGGCTGCACCGGCACGACATCAACGACTATGTGACCCCGTATCTGCTGACGGCGGGCTTCGCCTCCGGGGTCCTCGCCCTCTTTCTCGCGGTCACCATGCGCCGCCGCAAGCGGGCCGCCTGGATCCTCAACCTGGTCCTCGGCTCGCTCTTCCTCCTCGGCCTCGCGCTCGCCCTCGCCCTCGACCCCGAGGTCCACGCCCACCCGCAGAACTGGGTCTCGTTCGCGCTGACCGCCGCCTTCGTCGGAGCGCTGCTGCTGGGGCGGCGCGAGTTCTACGCGATCGGGGACAGCTCCAACCCCCGGCTGGCCGCCGTCGTCGCCATCGGCGGACTGCTGCTCACCTCGCTGCTGGCCACCCTGCTCGTCACCGTCACCAACACCGCCACCGGCGGCTCCACCTTCCCGGAGCGCTGGCGGTACGGCGCGGCCCGGCTGGTCTCGCTCGCCATCGACCCGTCGCGCTTCCCCGGCATCGCCACCCCGCACTGGGTCGACGTCGTCATCAACGTCCTGTCCACGCTGCTGCTGCTCGCCATCGGATACGCGGCCTTCCGCTCCCGGCCCGCCGCCGACCCGCTCACCGAGGACGACGAACGGCGGCTGCGCGCCCTGCTGGAGCGCCACGGCGAACGGGACTCCCTCGGCTACTTCGCGCTGCGGCGCGAGAAGAGCGTGGTCTGGTCCCCGACCGGCAAGGCCGCCGTCGCCCACCGGGTCGTCGGCGGGGTCTCGCTGGCCTCGGGCGACCCCATCGGGGACCCGGAGGCCTGGCCGGGCGCCATCGCGCCCTGGCTGGCGCAGGCGCGCGAACACGGCTGGATCCCGGCCGTGATGGGCGCGGGCGAGGAGGCCGGGACGGTCTACGCGCGGCACGGTCTGGACGCCCTGGAACTGGGCGACGAGGCCGTCGTCGACCTCGCCGAGTTCACCCTGGAGGGACGGGCGATGCGGACCGTACGGCAGGCGTACCACCGGGTGCGCCGCGCCGGGTACACCGTCCGGATCCGCCGCCACGAGGAGATCCCGCCCGAGGAGATGGCCACCCTGCTGCGGCGGGCCGACGACTGGCGCGACGGCGCCACCGAACGCGGCTTCTCGATGGCGCTCGGCCGGCTGGGCGACGAGGCCGACGGCCACTGTGTGATGCTCGAATGCGCCGACGCGGACGGGGTGCCCCGGGCGCTGCTGAGCTTCGTCCCCTGGGGACCGCACGGGCTCTCGCTCGATCTGATGCGCCGTGACCGCGACGCTGAGAACGGACTGGTGGAGTTCATGGTGATCGAACTCCTCCAGCGCGCGCCCGGCCTCGGCCTGACCCAGGTCTCCCTGAACTTCGCCATGTTCCGCTCGGTCTTCGAACGCGGCTCCCGGCTGGGCGCGGGGCCCGTGCTGCGGCTGTGGCGCTCCCTGCTGGGCTTCTTCTCCCGCTGGTGGCAGATCGAGTCCCTCTACCGGGCCAACGCCAAGTACCGGCCGATCTGGGAACCCCGCTTCCTCCTCTTCGAGAAGAGCGCCGACCTGCCGCGCATCGCCATCGCGGCGGCGCGGGCCGAGGGCTTTCTGGAGGCGCCGGGGCTGCCGAAGTGGCTCCACCGCGAGCGTCTGGAGGGCGGCCGGTGACGGCTCAGCGCCCGCCCGGGGGCGCGGGGCGGTCGGGGGTGCCGCCGATCAGGTTCTGGAAGGCCCGCCGGGGCCGGTCCCAGCGGCGGTCGTGCCGGTACGAGCGGATCCGGGACCGCGCCCGCGCCCGCGGCCGACCGCGGTAACAGCGCCGCGCCCAGAGCGAGCCGGGCCGGGCCAGCCGTACGGCACCGAAGACCGCGACGAAGGGCACCAGGGTCCCGATCAGCGCCATCCGGGGCTTGCCCTTGGCCAGGGCCACCAGGACGAAGAGGAAGTTCACCACCAGCGTGAGGATGAGCGTGGTCCGGTTGACCCGCTCCTCGGCCGTCAGGGAACTGACCCCGAGCGGGGAGAAGCCGCTCAGGGTCAGCAGCGCCAGCGCGGTGGCCAGGACGACGGCCTCGACGCTCTGGCGGCCCTCCTCGGTCCAGTACACGTCGTCCACATGGACGATCAGCGCGAACTCGTCGAGCACCAGCCCCGCGCCCACCCCGAAGACGATCGCGCTCAGCTGCGCGGCGAGACCGTACCGCCCGCTGTCCACCGCGCCGAAGCCGCCGACGACGGTGAGGATGACGCCCGGCACCACATGGTGGATATGGAGCCCACCGGGGGTGATGTTCCGGAACGGGCCACGCCCGGCCCGGATCAGCCGGGTGATGGTGCGCACGATGAGGAAGGTAAGGACGAAGGCGGTGATGGCGAGGAGGGTGGGGAGCTTGCCGGGCTCGACGATGTTGTCCTGGAACCAGTGACCCATACTCCGCTCCCGCCCTCCTTCCCGCTCGTTCCCTCGCGCCGCTCCCGCTCTCCTGCCGCTCCTTCCGCAATCTACGACCCGCCCGCGGCGCCCGCCCCTCGTCGCGGCCCCCGCGCCGGGG
>NZ_JBHVHF010000156.1:0-18676 GCF_042800315.1 Streptomyces sp. NPDC057638 | reverse complement strand
GGCCGGCCCCGTCGGCGCGTTCCGGGCCGGCCACGCCCGTACGGCGGACAGCCCGGATATCCCTGACATCCCGGGCATCACCCGGTCAAGGCCGACCGCGACGCTCCGGACAACCGGCCGGATCCCCCCCGTACCGTACGTACGGCGGACGGGACCCGCGTCCGGTCGATCGAGTGCCGGGGGGGGGAACGGCGGGTGGAGCAGTGGCCGGGCGGGGCCGGGCCCACCGGATTCCGGGAGCCGCGCCGCCGGGTGCCCGGAGCCGCCGAACGCGCCGCCCCGCGCTATGCCTTGGGCGCGACCTTCGACAGCCCGTTGATGATGCGGTCCATCGCGTCCCCGCCGGTCGGGTCGGTCAGGTTCGCCAGCATCTTCAGGGTGAAGCGCATCAGCACCGGATGGCTCAGTCCGCGCTCGGTCGCCAGCTTCATCACCCTCGGGTTCCCGATCAGCTTCACGAAGGCGCGGCCGAGGGAGTAGTACCCGCCGTAGGTGTCCTTGAGGACCTTCGGGTAGCGCTGGAGGGCGAGTTCGCGCTGGGCGGGGGTGGCGCGGGCATGGGCCTGGACGATCACATCGGCGGCGATCTGCCCGGACTCCATGGCGTAGGCGATGCCCTCCCCGTTGAACGGGTTGACCAGCCCGCCCGCGTCACCGACGAGCAGCAGCCCCCGGGTGTAGTGCGGCTGCCGGTTGAAGGCCATCGGCAGGGCCGCGCCCCGGATGGGGCCGGTCATGTTCTCCTCGGTGTAGCCCCACTCCTCGGGCATGGAGGCGCACCACGCCTTGAGGACCTCGCGCCAGTCCAGCTCCTTGAAGGAGGACGAGGTGTTGAGGACGCCGAGGCCGACGTTGGAGGTGCCGTCGCCCATACCGAAGATCCAGCCGTAGCCGGGCAGCAGCCGGTCCGGGCCGGGACCGCGCCGGTCCCACAGCTCCAGCCAGGACTCCAGATAGTCGTCGTCGTGCCGGGGCGAGGTGAAGTACGTCCGTACGGCGACGCCCATCGGCCGGTCCTCGCGGCGGTGCAGACCCATGGCCAGCGAGATCCGGGAGGAGTTGCCGTCGGCGGCGACGACCAGCGGAGCACGGAAGGTGACGGGCGTCTTCTCCTCACCGAGACGCGCCTCGACGCCGACGATCCGGCGGGTGCGCTCGTCGATGACGGGGGCGCCGACATTGCACCGCTCGTAGAGCCGGGCGCCCGCCTTCTGGGCCTGCCGGGCGAGCTGCTCGTCGAAGTCGTCGCGCTTGCGGACCAGTCCGTAGTCCGGGTAGGAGGCGAGTTCCGGCCAGTCGAGCTGGAGCCGCATCCCGCCGCCGATGATCCGCAGCCCCTTGTTCCGCAGCCAGCCCGCCTCTTCGGAGATGTCGATACCCATCGACACCAGCTGCTTGGTGGCGCGCGGGGTGAGCCCGTCGCCGCAGACCTTCTCCCGGGGAAACGCCGTCTTCTCCAGCAGCAGGACGTCGAGTCCGGCCTTGGCGAGGTAGTAGGCGGTCGTCGCGCCGGCCGGGCCGGCCCCGACGACGATCACATCGGCGCTGTGCTCGGAGAGGGGCTCGGTCACGGCGGGATCTCCCGTAAGACTCGATATTCACGTGCCTAAAAAGCACTGGACGTGTGCAGTCTATGGGGACCAACCGATCACCCCACCGAAGGGCTCCCTCCGATGAGCAGACTCCTCCCCGCCGTACGGCTGCGTGTGCCCACCGACGAGGACGCGCACGCCTGGCACCGGGTCTTCGACGATCCGCGGGTGATGGAATACCTCGGCGGACCGCGCGAACTGTCGGTGTACGAGGAGCTGACGGCCCGGCAGCGACGCCATGACGCCGAGCTGGGCCACTGTCTGTGGACGGTCCTGGACGAGGACGGCGAGGTCATCGGCTTCGCCGGGGCGCAGCCGTGGCCCCGCGCGTGGGGGCCGGTCGGCGAGATGGAGATCGGGTGGCGGCTGGCCAGCTCCGCCTGGGGGCGCGGATACGCGTCGGCGGCGGCCCGGGTGACGCTGGAGCGGCTGCGCGCGGCGGGGGTGCCGGAGGTGGTGGCGCTCGTGGACGAGCGCAACGAACGCTCACTCGCCGTGGCCCGCCGTCTCGGGATGACTCCGGCGGAGTCCTACCGCTCCCCCACCGCGGACCGTCCCGTCCGCTGTCTCCGTCTCGCTCTCTAGAGCCCTCCGGAGCCCTCCGGAGCCGTCTGGAGCCGTCTGGAGCCGTCCGGAGCCGTCTGGAGCCACTCCCGGCAGGGGGGAAGGGCCCTCAGGGCGCGACAAGAGCGCGACGGGGGCCCCTCAGCGGGCTCCCTCCTCCTTGAACCCCCGGTGGAGGGTCACGATGCCGCCGCTCAGATTGCGCCAGGCGACCCGGGACCAGCCCGCCTCACGGAGGACATCCGCGAGCGCGGCCTGGTCGGGCCAGGACTGGATGGACTCGGCCAGATAGACATAGGCGTCCGGGTTGGACGAGACCGCGCGCGCCACCGGAGGCAGTGCCCGCATCAGGTACTCCTCGTACACCGTGCGGAACGGCTTCCAGGTCGGGTGGGAGAACTCGCAGATCACGACCCGGCCGCCGGGCCGGGTCACCCGCAGCATCTCCGCCAGCGCCCGCCCGTACTCCTGGACGTTGCGCAGCCCGAAGGAGATGGTCACCGCGTCGAAGGTGTCGTCCCGGAAGGGCAGCCTGGTCGCGTCCCCGGCGGTCAGCGGCAGCCAGTCATGGCGCTTCTTCCCGGTGCGGAGCATGCCGAGGGAGAAGTCGCAGGGCACGACGTACGCGCCGGTCGCGGCGAGCGGCAGCGAGGAGGTGCCGGTGCCCGCGGCGAGGTCGAGGACCTTCTGTCCGGGGCGCGCCTCGACGGCCTTCACGACCTCCTTGCGCCATCTGCGGTCCTGGCCCAGGGAGAGGACGTCATTGGTGAGGTCGTACTTCTCCGCCACGCCGTCGAACATCGAGGCGATCTCGTGCGGCTGCTTGTCCAGGGATGCTCGGGTCACGCCGCCCATTCAAGCAGGGCGGTCAGGGCGTCACGCGCGGCGGTACACCAGCCGCCCGCCGAGCACGGTCGCCACACAGGACCTGGTGCCCCGCTCGGCGAGGGCGGCCGCGTCGGGCACGTCGAAGACGGCGAGATCGGCCACCGCGCCGACCACCAGCGCGGGACCCACGACGTCCGCCAGTGCCCGTCCGGCCAGCGGGTCGAGGGTGACGCCGACGCCCTCCGGTACGGCACCGGCGGACGCGGCGGGCAGCACCCGCAGTCCGCCGCGCGCCACCGCCGTCAGCACCGGGGCCCGCCGGAACGGTCCGGCCACGGCGGTCACCCCCTGCCCGAGCAGCCGCTGGAGCCCGCGCCGCGCGCTCTGCCCCCAGCGGGTGTCGTCCAGGCCGGAAGGGGCGAACACCGCGAGCTCGTCCCCGGTGAGCGGTTCGGTGCCCAGGTCCCCGGCCTCGCGCGGATCGGGGTGGTAGGCCCGCTCCAGCAGTTCGGCGGCGCGGAGATGGCGCAGGCCCGGGGTGAGCAGACCGCGCCAGTTCCGGGTCCTGGCGCCGGGGAAGGCGGCACTGACCTCCTCGTACGGTCCCAGCGCCACGACGGTGGCGCCGTCCACGGCGACGGCCTGACGACCGGAGCCGCCCGGGTGCCCGAGGAGCTGATCGGCGGTGTGGAGGGTGAGCACGGGCCGGTCAGGTGGTGGGCAGGAGCTTCAGCTCCGGGTGGGCGGTGCCGCCCTCGATCGCGGTGGAGGAGATATGGGAGACGACACGGGCGTCGACCGGGTCGTCGGCCGGGTCGTCGTGGACCACGAGGTGCTCGTAGGTCGTCGCCCGCTGCGCCGGGACCCGGCCCGCCGTACGGATCAGATCGATGATCTCCTGGCGGTTGGAGCGGTGCTTGGCGCCCGCCGAGGAGACCACGTTCTCCTCCAGCATGATCGAGCCGAGGTCGTCCGCGCCGTAGTGGAGGGAGAGCTGGCCGATCTCCTTGCCGGTGGTCAGCCAGGAGCCCTGGATATGGGCGATGTTGTCGAAGAAGAGCCGGGCGACGGCGATGATCCGCAGGTACTCGAAGATGGTCGCCTGGGTCTGGCCCTTCAGCCGGTTGTTCTCCGGCTGGTAGGTGTACGGGATGAAGGCGCGGAAGCCGCCCGTACGGTCCTGGACCTCACGGATCATCCGCAGGTGCTCGATGCGCTCCGCGTTGGTCTCACCGGTGCCCATCAGCATGGTGGAGGTGGACTCCACCCCCAGGCCGTGGGCGATCTCCATGATCTCCAGCCAGCGCTCGCCCGACTCCTTCAGCGGCGCGATGGCCTGGCGGGGCCGCGCGGGCAGCAGTTCGGCGCCCGCGCCCGCGAAGGAGTCGAGCCCGGCGGCGTGGATCCGCTGGATCGCCTCCTCGGCGGAGACTCCGGAGATCCGGGCCATGTGCTCGACCTCGGAGGCGCCGAGGGAGTGGATGACCAGCTGCGGGAAGGCCGCCTTGATGGCCGAGAAGTGCTGCTCGTAGTACTCCACCCCGAAGTCGGGGTGGTGCCCGCCCTGGAACATGATCTGCGTGCCGCCCAGCTCGACGGTCTCGGCGCAGCGCCGCAGGATGTCGTCGAGGTCGCGGGTCCAGCCCTTCGCGGCGTCCTTGGGAGCCGCGTAGAAGGCGCAGAACTTGCACGCCGTCACACAGACGTTGGTGTAGTTGATGTTGCGCTCGATGATGTACGTCGCGATGTGCTCCGTACCGGCGTAGCGACGGCGGCGGACCGCGTCGGCGGCCCGTCCCAGCGCGTGGAGCGGCGCCGAGCGGTACAGGTCGAGCGCCTCCTCCGGAGTGATCCGGCCGCCCTCGGCAGCGCGGTCCAGCACGGACTGAAGGTCGGCCTTCTCGGTCACCGGGTGTCACCTTTCGGCGGATTTCTTCCGACGCTGTACGAGGCGTCTGCGGGCGGTCCCAGCGTACGTCAGGGCAGTTCGCGACCAGGGCAGCCCCCGGCGCCACGCCCTCCGGGCCAGGCTCAGGGGGTCGCCCTGCCGAGGACGACACCGTGGGAGGCCGGGCTCCAGAAGGTGTCGCTGTAGCCGAGCGAGCCCCGGCTGACCAGCAGATGGACCCGGTAGGACTGGATGGCGCATCCGGTGGCGGGCGAACGGGGCACCGCCTCCGCCGCCAACTCGGCCGGAGTGACCCGCAGCAGCCGCAGGCTGTCCTCGCAGACCATCCGGCCCAGCAGATCGAACCGCCGCAGGGAACCCACCTCACCCCGCTTGTCCCGGGGGTGGAGCCGAAGGACGAAGGTGCCGCCGACGGGCTCACCGGGCGCGACCGGGGGCTTCCAGGAACCGAGGAAGGCGACGGGGACCGCCAGCCCCCCGTCGGACGGGGTGGCCACCTCGGATCGCTCCACGGGTCCCGGGGCCAGCGAGCTCCCGCCCGAGGCGGGAAAGAACATCCGGGCCCCGAAGACCGCCCCCGCCAGCACCGCCGCCCCCACCGTCAGCGACAGCGCGCAACTGGCTCCGCGCCGACGGCGCTTCGGCTTCCGGTCCGAGGGAGCGCCTCCCGTGGACGGGGCGCCGCCCGGCTCCCGGGCGTCCTCCCGCGCACCGGATCCGGCCGCCACCGGCCTCCCGTCCGTCACGGGCCCGTCCGTCACGGGCCCGGCGGGCGCGGCCCGCGCCACCGGCGCCTCCGGGGACCTCGGCTGCGGTGGCACCCGCGCCCCCGTGGCCCGTTCCCCGGCGCGCTCCTCCACCAGCCCGAGGGCACAGCGCGCCTCCGCCGGCTCCGCGTTCCTGGGGCGGCCCGGTCCCACGAGGGAGGAGGGCCGATCCGCCACCGGGCCCCGGGCCCGCGGCGGCTCCAGCTCCTCCAGCGGGGCACGAGGCCGCTCCCGGGACGGCAGCGGCGGCGGCTCGCGGTCCAGCAGATCGACCGCCAGCCTGCTCACCTGCTCGACCACGGGCCAGGGCAGCCATCCGGCCCGCACCAGCCCGGCCGCGCCGGAGGGGGCGAGCGCGTGGGCCACCTCCGCCGGAGTGGGACGCGCGTCCGGGTCCTTGGCGAGGCACGCCTCGGCCAGCTCCCGTAACGCGCCGCCGACACCGTCCAGTTCCGGCGTGCCGTGGATGACGCGGTAGAGCAGGGTGGCCGAGGAGTTCCCCGGAAAGGGCGACTTGCCGGTCGCCGCGTACGCGAGGAGGGCGCCGAGCGCGAAGACGTCGGTGGCGGCGCCGACCGGCTGGCCGAGGATCTGCTCCGGTGACATATAGCCCGGTGAGCCGACCGAGACCCCGGTGGAGGTGAGCACGGTGGCGCCGTCGAGGGCACGGGCGATCCCGAAGTCGATCAGACGCGGGCCGTCGAGGGCGAGCAGGACGTTGGACGGTTTCACATCGCGGTGGACCAGACCCAGCGCGTGGACGGCCGCCAGTACCTCGGCGAGCCCGGCGATCAGGGCGCGTACCGAGGACTCGGGCAGCGGGCCATGGTCGCCGATGGCGCGGGAGAGCGGCGGCCCGGCGACGAAACCGGTGGCGACCCACGGCAGGTGCGCCTCCGGATCGGCGTCCAGGACGGGCGCGGTCCACTGGCCGCCCACCCGGCGCGCCGCCGCGACCTCCCGCCGGAACCGGGCCCGGAACTCCTCGTCCAGCGCGATATGCGGATGGACGACCTTCACGGCGACGGTGCGTCCGCCCTGGCTGCGCCCGAGATAGACCCGCCCCATCCCCCCCGCGCCCAGTCTGCCCAGCAGCCGGTACCCGCCGATGACATGCGGCTCCCCCGAAGTCAGCGGATGCATCTGTACCCCCCGGTCAACATCTGCCCGCCTGTAATTCGTCAGAGTAGGCGGCGAGGGGCGTCGAGGGGGAGGGGAACGCGCTCAAGCGTGAGCGGTGAGCAACTCGACCGTGACATCCGCGGGGAAGCCGGTCGTGGCGCCGACCTGGCGGGCGAACTCATGGACCCCGGCGAGCTGGGCCGGGCCGAAGCGGAAGTCCAAGGTCCGGAAGTAGCGCTCCAGCAGCTCCGCGTCGAAGATCTCCCAGCGGGCGGCCTGCTCGGCGACCTTGGTGACCTCCTCCAGGGAGAGATCACGCGAGGTGAGGAAGGCGCGGTGGACCTCCCGGACGAGGGCGGGCTCGCGCTCCAGATAGTCACGGCGGGCGGCCCACACGGCGAAGACGAACGGCAGCCCCGTCCACTCCTTCCACATCCGGCCCAGGTCATGGACCTGGAGGCCGAGACGGGGCGCGTCGTGCAGGGAGGCGCGCAGGGCGGCGTCACCGATCAGGACGGCGGCGTCGGCCTCCTGCATCATCAGCCCGAGATCGGGCGGACAGGTGTAGTAGTCCGGCTCCACTCCGTACCGCTCCGCCAGCAGGAGCTGGGCGAGCCGCACCGAGGTACGCGAGGTGGAGCCGAGGGCGACCCGGGCGCCGTGGAGCCGCTCCAGCTCCACCTGGGAGACGATCACACAGGACATCACGGGACCGTCGCAGCCGACCGCGAGATCGGGAAAGGCGACGAGCTGGTCGGCGTTACGCAGGAATTCCACGAGGGTGACCGGGCCGATATCGAGTTGCCCGCCCACCAGGCGCTCGCTGAGCTTCTCCGGGGTGTCCTTGGTCAGATCGAGGTCAAGGAGGGTTCCGGTGCGGGCCAGGCCCCAGTACAGGGGCAGACAGTTGAGGAACTGGATATGACCGACGCGCGGCCTGCCGTGCCGGTGGCGGGGTGCTGTGCTTTCTCCGTGACTGTCCACGATGTGAGGCTAGACCGCCCGGCCGCGCCACCGGGTGCGCGGGGGTCACTCCCACCACGAAAGGGACGCGGGGGCCACCCCGAAAGGAGCCTCCGGCCCCGATCCGGCCACGCCGTCCATAAGCGGGCGATCCCGGGCCGTTCGTCACCCTCACTCTCCCCACTTCAAGCGTCCGAGTGAAGTGATCTTCGCCTCTACCGCCGCGAACACCCCCCGTGCTACGCTCGACGCAAGTTGCAGTTTGGTTTCCCTTGCAGTACAGAGCCTGCGGAGCATGTGACCCGCAGGCTTTTGTAGTTTTCAGACTTGTTTGCAGGTTCTGGAGCAGGGCAACCCTTTGGCCCAAGGAGGGCTTATGGCTACCGGAACCGTCAAGTGGTTCAACGCTGAAAAGGGCTTCGGCTTCATCGCCCAGGACGGCGGCGGCCCGGATGTCTTCGTCCACTACTCCGCGATCAACGCGAGCGGCTTCCGCTCCCTTGAGGAGAACCAGGTCGTGAACTTCGACGTCACCCAGGGCCCGAAGGGCCCGCAGGCGGAGAACGTCACCCCGGCCTAATCCAACCGGGTCGGCGAATCACGCACGACTTCACGCAGTACCAAGGAGCCCTGCCCCCTTTCGGGGGACGGGGCTCCTGCCTTTTTTCCCTATCCTTTACGGAATCTTGGATTCAGCGCTTGTTCCCCATGCTCGGTCTGCGCCCGATGCCCCTTTGGTACTCCTTCGCCACTCCCGCGCCGAACCTTCGGTACCGGAAGGCCGGTCCCGTGACAGCCGCGCTGAGTTCGATGGGTGTTTCACCACCGTTCACCATTGCCTACCGGCGTTCGTCATGACCGAATATCCCGATGGGGCCTGACAAGGGATATCACCGGGAAATGGAAGGAGATCCCCACACCCTCTCGGCCGGATCAGCGGGGCGCCCAGCGCTCCCCGCGCAGCAGCGGCCCCAGCCCCACCCAGGCGACGTTCATCAGGGTGGCCGCCGCCTCCCGCTCCGAGACCCGGCCCGTCTCGGTCATCCAGGCGGCCAGCGACTCCGCCGCGCCCACCAGTACTTGGGCCACGCCCGCCACATCGCGTTCGGCCAGTTCGGGTTCCTGACGAGCCGCCCCCGCCTCATGGGCGGCGGCCCGGACCAGCCCGGTCACATAGGCGACGATGGTGTCCCGCAGCGCCGCGACCTCTCCGGCGAACGGTTCCCCGTGGGTGCGCGCCTGCCGGTGGAGCACGGACCACCCGTCGGGATGGCGCGCGGTGTGGGCGAAGAAGGCGGTGAGCCCGGCCCACAGCTGCCGGTCGGCGGGGAGCGCCGGGTCGACCGCGGACTGCACGGCGGCGAGCAGCGCCTCGGCCTCCCGCCGGATACAGGCCGTGAACAGCTCTTCCTTGGAGTTCAGATAGAGATAGACCAGGGGTTTGGAGACCCCGGCCCGCTCGGCGATCTCCTCCATCGAGGTGGCCCGGTAGCCGCGCCGGGCGAAGATCCTCACGGCCGCGTCCAGCATCTGCCGCTCGCGCACCGCCCGGGGCATCCGTCGACCGGTCCTCGCGCTCTTCACCGCGCCCATGGCACTGTCACGTCCCTCCGACCCGTTCCGGTGCAGCCCCGCCCTACCGCTCGGTAAGCGTACGGGCCGGGAGCGTCACCAGAACGGGCCGGAGCCCCCTTTCCCGTACGCCAGTCACGTACGAAGGAAAGAGGGCTCCGAGCGATCACAGAGTGATCGAATTCGACCGGGAAGCGGCCGTTCCCCGTGGCATCCCTAGGAGGGCGAGACCGCCAGCTTGCCGTCGGCGGCCGGGACGTCCGCGGCCGTCGGGTCCTCGTCGATCGGGGAGGAGGTGGCGCTGGTGTAGGCGTCGTGGTCGAGGATCTTCTCGCGGGCGGCGACGATCACCGGGACCAGGGCCTGGCCGGCCACGTTGGTCGCGGTCCGGATCATGTCGAGGATCGGGTCGATCGCCATCAGCAGACCCACGCCCTCCAGCGGGAGACCCAGCGTGGAGAGGGTCAGGGTCAGCATCACGGTCGCCCCGGTGAGACCGGCCGTGGCCGCCGAGCCGACCACCGAGACGAAGGCGATCAGCAGATAGTCCTGGACACCCAGCTGGACGTCGAAGATCTGCGCGATGAAGATCGCCGCCAGCGCCGGGTAGATCGCGGCGCAGCCGTCCATCTTGGTGGTGGCGCCGAAGGGCACCGCGAAGGAGGTGTACTCCTTCGGCACGCCGAGCCGCTCGGTGACCTTCTGGGTCAGCGGCATCGTGCCGACGGAGGAGCGGGAGACGAAGGCGAGCTGGATCGCGGGCCAGGCGCCCCGGTAGAAGTGGAGCGGGTTGACCTTGGCGGCGGTCGCCAGCAGCAGCGGGTAGACACCGAAGAGCACCAGGGCGCAGCCGATGTAGACATCGGCGGTGAAGGTCGCGTACTTGCTGATCAGGTCCCAGCCGTAGTCGGCGATGGCGTAGCCGATGAGACCGACGGTGCCGAGCGGGGCGAGCCGGATGACCCACCACAGGGCCTTCTGGAGCAGTTCCAGCACGGCCTCACTGAGGGTGAGGACGGGCTTGGCCCGCTCACCGAGGGCGAGGGCGGCGATACCGGCGACCGCGGCGAGGAAGACGATCTGGAGGACGTTCAGCTCGGTGAAGGGCGTGATGACGTCCGTCGGGACGATCCCGGTCAGGAAGTCGATCCAGCTGCCCTCCTTCTTGGGCGCCTGACCGTCCTTGGGGGTCAGTCCGGTGCCCTCGCCCGGGTTGGTCAGCAGACCGATCGCGATGCCGATGGCGACTGCGATCAGCGAGGTGATCATGAACCAGAGCAGGGTGCGGGCGGCGAGCCGGGCGGCATTGTTGACCTTCCGCAGATTGGTGATCGACACCAGGATCGCGAAGAAGACCAGCGGCGCGACGGCCAGCTTCAGCAGCCGGACGAAGATGTCGCCGATATGACCCAGAGTGTCCTTCAGCCAGCTGATGTCCTGGCCCCGGGCCAGCCAGCCGAGCAGGACACCCAGGACCAGACCGGCGACGATCTGCGCCCAGAAGGGGATCTTCGGTATGCGTCGGCCGGTGGGGTTTCCGGCCGGGGTGGTCGCGGTGTTCGCGGACACGGACACACTCCAGTGAGCGGTGGGAGAGGGGATGCGGGGGGTGTGGGACGCGGCGGCCCGTGTACGGAGGGCGACGGCCGCGGACGGTGCCGGAGGCGGTACGGGGTCAGACCGAGCGGTGACAGACCGCGGACAGGCGACAGGCCGCGGAGAGGCCATAGATCGCTGACATACAGCGGCAGAGACCAACGTGCGGACACGCCACGAGCGGGGTGCTCATGGCGGAGTCGGGGCGCGCTGCTGCTGACGTCATGTCCAGTACGTTAACACTTGAACTTTGAGAACCTCAAAGCTCCCCTTTGAGGTATTCACCACGCCCACTCCAGGAATGCACCACGCCCCCGGCCGAAGGAGGTCTCCCTCCCCGGCCGGGGGCGTGATCACCCATCCCGTCCATCACCGCGCCAGGCCATCCCCTTGGGCTCACTGTGGGCCTCACCACCGGATCACCCCGAGGGCCTCTGCCGGTGAGTAGCTCCGTGTGACGGCTCGCTCCACCCGAGGTCGGTTCTGAGCCAAAGGGGCGCGTCTGGGGGCACCCCCAGGCGCAGGCCTGGGGGATTTCACGGCCGTCGCGCGGAGATCGCGAGGAACGAGCGATCGAGCACGTCGGACGCGAGAATCTCGACTCAAGCGCCCCGGTGGGGGTCCCCCCAGGCGGAGCCTGGGGGAGAAGAACCGCTAAAAAATCAGTCTTCTCGGGTCCGGTTGGACTCCAGACGGGCCTTGGCGTGGTCCACCTTCGAGACGATCTGCTGCGACATCGCGTCCCGCTGCTTACGCAGCAGGACAAAGCTCAGCGGCGCCGAGACGACCACGGCGAGCAGCAGGATCCAGGCGAAGTGGGCGTCTCCGAGGCCCTTGGGCAGGATGCCGAACTGCACCAGCGCGGCGACGACCACGAAGCATCCGGCGAAGATGGCGAAGCGCAGACCGGTGTACTTCAGCGCGGCGCTCGACTTGGTGGACACGGCGGGGAGCCTCTCTCTCGTCGTACGGGCAGATCCTGCCGAACCAGTGAAGCACGCCCGGTTGTGGATCAGTCGGGCACCCGTCCCGGTGGGGAACGGCGTGACCGGGACGGCGTTCAGTGGAGCGGCAGCAGCATGATCACGTCGTCGCGGTCATCGCCGGGGGCGACCCGGATCGCGCCCGGCACCCGGCCGACCTCCTTGTAGCCGCAGGACGCGTAGAACCGCTCCAGGCCGAGGCCGCCCCGGCAGGTGAGCCGGATCGCCTCGATGCCCGCGCAGCCGCGGGCGGCCTCGGCGGCGGCGGTCATCAGGGCGCGGCCGTGGCCCCCGCCCTGGCGGCGGGGGTGGACCATGACGGTGTAGAGCCAGACCCAGTGGGTCATCAGCCGGTGTTCGTTGAAGGAGAGGACGGCGGCGGCCTGGATCTCGCCGTCCTCGTCCCGGCCGACCAGCAGCCGGGAGCCTCCCTCGGCCAGGGCGACGAGGTGGCGGACGAGTTCCGGCCGTACCGTCTCCTCGGTGACGGGAGGGACGAAGCCGACGGCGCCGCCCGCGTTGGTGACGTCGGTCCACAGCCGCAGCAGGGAGTCCTTCAGCCGGTGGTCGACCGCCGGGTCCAGGGTGTAGCGCAGGGCCACCGGGTCACACCCGCATCGGCTGGGGGGATTCGCGGCGGTCGGCGTCGGGGCCGGGGTACTCGCGGATGATCTCGTACCGGGTGTTGCGCTCGACCGGACGGAAGCCGGCGTCCCGGATCAGGTCCAGCAGATCGTCCCGGGTGAGCTTGTTGGGGGTGCCGTAGTTGTCGGCGTCATGAGTGATCTTGTACTCGACGACCGAGCCGTCCATGTCGTCGGCGCCGTGCTGGAGCGCGAGCTGGGCGGTCTGGACGCCGTGCATCACCCAGAAGACCTTGACGTGCGGGACGTTGTCGAAGAGCAGCCGGGAGACCGCGAAGGTCTTCAGCGCCTCGGCGCCCGTCGCCATGGTGGTGCGGGCCTGGAGGCGGTTGCGGATCTTGCCGTCCTTCATGTCCACGAAGTCGTGCTGGTAGCGCAGCGGGATGAAGACCTGGAAGCCGCCGGTCTCGTCCTGGAGTTCGCGCAGCCGCAGCACGTGGTCCACGCGGTGGCGCGGCTCCTCGATGTGTCCGTAGAGCATGGTGCTGGGGGTCTTGAGCCCCTTGGAGTGCGCCAGGCGGTGGATGCGCGACCAGTCCTCCCAGTGGGTGCGGTGGTCGACGATGTGCTGGCGGACCTCCCAGTCGAAGATCTCCGCGCCGCCGCCGGTGAGTGATTCGAGGCCCGCCTCGATCAGCTCGTCGAGGATCTCGGAGGCGGACATGCCCGAGATGGTCTCGAAGTGGTGGATCTCGGTGGCCGTGAACGCCTTCAGTGAGACGTTCGGCAGGGCCTCCTTGAGGGCGCTGAGCGAGCGGGGGTAGTAGCGCCAGGGCAGATTGGGGTGGAGCCCGTTGACGATGTGCAGCTCGGTGAGGTTCTCGTTCTCCATCGCCTTGGCGAGGCGGACGGCCTCCTCGATGCGCATGGTGTACGCGTCCTTCTCGCCCGGCTTGCGCTGGAACGAGCAGTAGGCGCACGACGCGGTGCACACATTGGTCATATTGAGGTGACGGTTGACGTTGAAGTGGACGACGTCGCCGTTCTTCCGGGTGCGGACCTCGTGGGCGAGTCCGCCGAGCCAGGCGAGGTCGTCCGACGCGTAGAGGGCGATACCGTCCTCACGCGTGAGCCGTTCACCGGCCCTGACCTTCTCCTCCAGCTCGCGCTTGAGCCCAGCGTCCATGCGCCCGCCTCCCATAACTCTTTCGTCCATCGGGCTCCCCAACCGTACGCCTACGCCTGTTCGGGCAACTCGCCGACCCGGTTCTCCCACTTGGTGGAGAGCACGATCGTGGTCCTGGTGCGGGAGACTCCCCGGGTTCCGCTGAGGCGGCGGATGGTCTTCTCCAGTCCGTCGACATCGCTGGCGCGGACCTTGAGCATGTACGAGTCGTCGCCCGCGATGAACCAGCAGTCCTCGATCTCCTCCAGATCGCGCAACCTGCGGGCCACGTCCTCGTGGTCGGCGGCGTCGGAGAGGGAGATGCCGATCAGGGCGGTCACCCCGAGCCCGAGGGAGGCCGCGTCGACGGTGGCGCGGTAGCCGGTGATGACACCCGCCGCCTCTAGGCGGTTGATGCGGTCGGTGACGCTGGGGCCGGAGAGTCCGACGAGCCGTCCCAGCTCGGCGTAGGAGGCCCTGCCGTTCTCCCGGAGGGCCTGGATGAGCTGTCTGTCCACCGCGTCCATGTGCCTGGAGCCTTCCTGCGTCCGTGGATGGTCTCTGGATCGATCCGTGCCGTGCCAGACGGTGTGGATCGAGCCGTGCCGTGCCAGACGGCGCCGTGCCGGACGGCGCCCTCTGAGGTCCTGAGGTCCTGACTTCTGAGCTCTTGCCTGCTCAATCGTTGAATCTAAGGCGTGCGAAGTTGAACCCCTGCGAATCCAGCGATTCCTGTGATTCTTCCAAAGAATGCGCGACGGTCTCCGAGGATCTCTCCAGACGTCGCGTGGGCGGGCCCTGTCCGCCGCGACGCGCGCCGCCCGACCGGCGCACACGCCGTACGGAGGAACCGCGCGCCACCCGGTCCCGGCGCGCGCCGCTCAGTCGGAGCGCGCGCCCCCCAGCCGCCCTTCCCAGCGCCGGTAGAGCCGGTGCTCCACACCGACCGCGTCCAGCGCCCGTCCGGCGACGAAGTCCACCAGTTCCTGGATATGCGTGGCGCCCGCGTAGAAACCCGGGGAGGCGGGCAGCACCACGGCCCCGGCCTCGTCCAGGGCGACGAGCTGCCGCAGGGTCTGGCCGCTGAGAGGGGTCTCGCGCACCGCCACCACCAGCGGCCTGCGCTCCTTGAGCGTGACACTGGCCACGCGCTGGAGCAGGTCCTTCGAGAGCCCGAGCGCCACCCCGGCGACACAGGCGGTGGAGGCGGGCATGATCAGCATCCCCTTCGCGGGGTACGAACCGGAGGACGGCCCGGCGGCGAGATCGCCCGCCGCCCAGTGGCGCACGTCCGACAGATCGGTCTCGAAGGTCCCCGGCTTGCCGTCGGCGCCCCGCCCCAGCCACTCGGCCAGGTCATCGCGCCAGTGCGCGTCCCGGTAGGCGATCCCGGTCTCGTCCAGGATCGTCAGCCGCGCGGCCCGCGAGACCACCAGGTCGACGCTCTCCCCCGCCGCGATGAGCCCCCGCACCACGGCGGCGGCGTACGGGGTGCCGGAGGCGCCGGAGACCCCGACGATCCAGGGCTTGCGGGGGTGCTGTGCTGTTGGCTCCACACGGCGAGCCTAACCGGCGGGCCGCGGGGGGCCCGCCGGGCCCGGGGATCAGGCGTTGGGGTCGACCGGCAGGCCGGAGGTGTCGAAGGTGAGTGCGCCGACGGAGGTGTCGATCTTGACCGTGGTGCCGTACCGGAAGGTGTCGGTGCCCCGGTAGCCGGTGGGGCCCGGGTTCCAGCGGGTGACGACCTCGCCACGGGACGGATCGAAGATCAGGTAGTTGGCGATGCCCCGGGCCGCGTACTGCCGGTCCTTGACCTCGTAGTCGTTGCGGACGCTGCTCGGGGAGACGACCTCGATGGCCAGCTCGATCAGCTCCACCGAGTAGACACTGAGGTTGCGCGCCTCCTCCCGGGCCGGGATGACGGCGAGGTCGGGGCAGAACTCGAAACCGTCCCCGAAGGGGAAGAGCACATCGCTGACGCACTCCCACTGGGGGGAGATCTGCGACTCCAGGAGGTTCCACACCAGGCGGATCGTCTTGGCGTGGAACGCCCGGAGGGGGCTCAGCACGACATTGCCCTCGACAATCTCCATCCGATAGCCGGGGAACATGTCCTCGAACCGGCTGAGCTGCGAGTGCAGGTGGTCGGTCTCCGAAGCGGTCACGTCAGCCTCCCTGTCCTGCCCTCGATGGTAGGCCAGACGCTCGTCAGACCGTCAGCCCCCGCACCACCAGGTCCAGCAGCGCGCACACGAACAGGGCGATGCCGATGAATCCGTTGACGGTGAAGAACGCGCGGTTCAGCCGGGAGAGGTCGCCGGGGCGCACGATGGAGTGCTCGTAGACGAAGGCGGCCGTCACGATCGCCAGGCCGGTCCAGAAGAAGGCGCCCGCCTCGGTGGCCAGGGCGTACCAGACCAGCAGGGCCACCGTGACCGCGTGGGCGCCCCGGGCCCCGTACAGCGCCGCCGGGACACCGAAGCGGGCCGGGACCGAGCGGACCCCCTCGGCCCGGTCGGCGGCCACGTCCTGGCAGGCGAAGATCAGGTCGAAGCCGCCGATCCAGACACCGACCGCGAGACCGAGGATCACCGCGTCCCCGGACCAGGTGCCGGTCACCGCCAGCCAGGCGCCGACCGGGCCCATCGCCTGGGCGAGGGCGAGGATGGCGTGCGGGAAGTCGGTGAACCGCTTCCCGTACGGATAGATCACCATCGGGATGACCGCGACCGGCGCCAGCGCCAGACAGAGCGGGTTGAGCAGCGCGGCGGCGCCCAGGAAGAAGACGAGGGCGATCAGCGCGCCGGTCCAGGCGGAGCGGACGGAGACCGCGCCGGTGACCAGCTCGCGCTGGGCGGTGCGCGGATTACGGGCGTCCAGCTCGCGGTCGATGATCCGGTTGCAGGCCATCGCGAAGGTCCGCAGCCCCACCATCGCGACGGTGACCAGCAGCAGGGTGGTCCAGTCGATGGACCCGTCCCGCTGGAACATCGCGGTCAGCGTGGCGATATAGGCGAAGGGCAGCGCGAAGACCGAGTGCTCGATCATCACCAGGCGCAGAAACGCCCGGGTCCTGCCCGGACCGGGTACGGCGGCGGCCGGAGCGCTCACAGGCCGTATTCCTTCCAGCGGCGGTCGACCAGCGCCGCCGTCGCGGGGTCGGACTCGACCATCTCGGGCCAGCCGCCATCGCGGACATAGCCCTCCTCGGGCCATTTGGCGGTGGCGTCGATACCCGCCTTGCCGCCCCAGAACTGCTGGTAGGAGGCGTGGTCCAGATGGTCGACCGGGCCCTCGGTGACGGTGAGGTCGCGGGCGTAGTCGGTGTTGCCCAGCGCCCGCCAGGCGACCTCGTGGAGGTCGTGGACGTCGCAGTCCTGGTCCACCACGATGATCAGCTTGGTCAGCGACATCATGTGCGCGCCCCAGATGGCGGACATCACCTTCTGGGCGTGCTTGGGGTACTTCTTGTCGATCGAGACGATCGCGCAGTTGTGGAAGCCCCCGGCCTCCGGCAGGTGGTAGTCGACGATGTCCGGGACGATGATCTTCAGCAGCGGCAGGAAGAAACGCTCCGTCGCGCGCCCCAGCGGGCCGTCCTCGGTGGGCGGGCGGCCGACCACGATGGACTGGAGCAGCGGACGGCGGCGCATGGTCACACAGTCGATGGTCAGCGCCGGGAAGGGCTCCTGCGGGGTGTAGAAGCCGGTGTGGTCGCCGAAGGGGCCCTCGGGGAGCATCTCCCCGGGCTCCAGCCAGCCCTCCAGCACGACCTCGGCCTGGGCCGGGACCTGGAGCGGCACGGTCTTGCAGTCGACCATCTCGATCCGCTTGCCCTGGAGGAACCCGGCGAACAGGTACTCGTCGATGTCGCCCGGCAGCGGCGCGGTGGAGGCGTAGGTCACGGCGGGCGGGCAGCCGAAGGCGATGGCGACCGGCAGCCGCTCGCCGCGCCGCGCGGCCACCTGGTAGTGGTTGCGGCTGTCCTTGTGGATCTGCCAGTGCATCCCGATGGTGCGCTGGTCATGGCGCTGGAGCCGGTAGAGACCGAGGTTGCGCACCCCGCTCTCGGGGTCCTTGGTGTGGGTGAGGCCGAGGTTGAAGAAGGAGCCGCCGTCCTTGGGCCAGGTGAAGAGCGCGGGCAGCGCGTCGAGGTCGACGTCCTCGCCCCGCAGCACCACCTCGTGGACGGGGGCGTCCTTCACCTTCTTCGGCGGCACGTGCACCATCGACCCGAGCTTGCCGAACGCCTCGCGCACCCCGACGAAACCGTGCGGCAGCTCCGGCTTGAGCAGTCCGCCGATCTTCTCGCCGATCTCCGCGTAGGACTTCAGCCCGAGCGCCTTGAGCAGCCGCCGGTCGGTCCCGAAGACGTTCATCGCCAGCGGCATGTCCGCGCCGCGTACGTTCTCGAAGAGGAGCGCGGGGCCACCGGCCTTGTTCACCCGGTCGACGATCTCCCCGATCTCCAGGTGGGGATCGACCTCGGCGGTGATCCGCTTGAGGTCTCCCTCGCGTTCGAGGGCCCGGAGCAGAGAGCGGAGATCGTCATAAGCCATGCGGTCCAGTATCCGGTACCGGTTACCCTGGCGGCGTCACCGGGGGCCGTTTCCTGGCCCCACCGCCTCACTCTGGGGGACGTTCAGACCATGCTCAGGTATCTGCCCTTCCTGCTGGTCCTGGCGCTGTGGATCTACGCCTTCATCGACTGCCTGAACACCCCGGAGAAGGAGGTCAGGAACCTCCCCAAGGTCGCCTGGGTGATCATCGTGCTCCTCTTCGGACAGGTGCTGCTCGGCCCCATCGCGTGGTTCATCGCGGGCCGCCCGCGCCGTACGCCGTCGTACCGGGGGAACCGGGGCCGCACCTGGGTGGCGCCCGACGACAATCCGGAGTTCCTGAAGTCACTCCGGGACGAGGGTGACGAGTCCCGGAAGAAGAAGGACGACACGAGGGACGACGAGGGCGGAGCCGCCTGAGCGGGCCGTTCCCGTACGCGTACGGACCCTATGGAAAGGGGCCGCTGATATC
>NZ_JBHVHF010000155.1:0-18713 GCF_042800315.1 Streptomyces sp. NPDC057638 | reverse complement strand
CCTCGGCGAGGTGCGGCCCCCTTCACGGCTCGGGCCTCGTGTCTGGATCCCGCTGGGCTCGCGGGGCCCGGTTTCCCGGCTCAGACAGCCAGTTCGACCGTGATGTTGCCGCGCGTGGCCTTGGAGTACGGGCAGACCTCGTGCGCCTTCTCGACCAGGGTCCGGGCGGTCGCCTCGTCCACGTTCGGGATCCTCGCCGTGATCTTCACGATGATCCCGAAGCCCTCGTCGTTCTTGCCGATCCCGACCTCGGCCGTGACCGTCGAGCCGGTGATGTCCGCCTTCTCATTGCGGGCGACGACCCCGAGGGCGCCCTGGAAGCAGGCGCTGTAGCCCGCCGCGAAGAGCTGCTCCGGGTTGGTGCCCGCACCCGAACCGCCCAGTTCCTTCGGCGGGTTCACGGTGACGTCGATCGCGCCGTCGTCGCTGGCGACCCGGCCGTCACGGCCGTTCTCGGCGGTGGCGACGGCGGTGTACAGGACATCGGACTGCTGTATGGGCATCTGGTGTGACCTCCTGTGGTTCGCCACGGCTCGCGCCCACGACCGTGGCGGTGTGTGGTGACCCTATCGCCGGAGCGGTGTTCAGCTCAGGGCGACGATCATCTTGCCGGTGTTCTCGCCGCGCATCATGCCGGTGAAGGCGCCGAAGCCGTGCTCGATGCCCTCCACGATGGTCTCGTGGTGCTTCAGCTCACCGGAGGCCAGCCATCCGGCGACATCACGGACGAACCGGGAGCGCTCGGCGAGGTGGTCGGTGACGAGCAGGCCCTCCATCCGCAGCCGCTTGATGACGGCGAGTGCGAGATTGCGCGGGGCGGGGGTGGGCTCGGTGCTGTTGTAGAGCGAGATCATTCCGCAGAGCGCGATCCGGCCATGGACGGTGAGGGCGTCGAGGGCGGCCTCCAGATGGTCCCCGCCGACGTTGTCGAAGTAGACGTCGATGCCCTCGGGGGCGGCGGCGGCGAGCTGCTCGCCGACCGGGCCGCGCTTGTAGTTGAAGGCGGCGTCGAAGCCGTACTCCTCGGTGAGCAGCTTGACCTTCTCGTCGGACCCGGCGGAGCCGATCACCCGCTTGGCGCCCTTGATCCGGGCGAGCTGGCCGACCTGGCTGCCGACCGCGCCCGCCGCGCCGGAGACGAAGACGGTGTCGCCCTCGCGGAAGGCGGCGGTGTCGAAGAGCCCGACATAGGCGGTGAGACCGGTCATGCCGAGGACACCGAGATAGGCGGAGAGCGGCGCCAGCGCGGGGTCGACGTGGTACGCCTGCGCGGCGGGCACCACGGCGATCTCGCGCCAGCCGAAGTTGTGCACCACGTGGTCACCGACGGTGTACCCCTCGGCGCGCGAGGCGATGACCTCACCGGCCGCGCCCCCGTCCATCGGCCGGTCGATCTGGAACGGCGGCAGATAGGACTTCACGTCGTTCATCCGGCCGCGCATATACGGGTCGACGGAGAAGTAGCGGTTGCGGACGAGGATCTGGCCCTCCTCCAGCTCCGCGACCGGAACCTCGCGCAGGGCGACGTCCTCGGCGGTGGGCCAGCCCTGCGGGCGGGCGACGAGGTGCCATTCGCGACTGGTCGCGGGAAGTGCGGACATGCTGCCTGGCCTCCTAGAGATGTTTCACTACCTGAAACAACCATGCTCCTTTATATTTCATGATGTCAAGTAACGAGGTAGGCTGCGTGTCATGGCTTCACCGCGCATCGACCCCCTGACCCTCGAAGTCGTCGAGCTGATCGGCACCGTCGTCTCCCGCTACTACGCGGAGTACGACCAGGCCGCCGCCCAGCACTCCCTCACCGGCGCCCAGGCCCGGGTCCTCGGGCTGCTCACCCTGGAGCCGATGCCCATGCGCCAGCTCGCCCAGAAGCTGAAGTGCGAGCCGTCCAACGTCACCGGCATCATCGACCGCCTCGAACTCCGCGGCCTGGTCGAACGCCGCCCCGACCCCCACGACCGCCGCGTCAAACTCGCCGCCCCCACCGAGGAGGGCACCGCCACCGCCCTCCGCCTCCGCGAATCCCTGGACTTCGCCCGGGAGCCCCTGGCCCGCCTCTCGGCCGACGACCGGGCGACCCTGCGGGACCTGCTGCACCGGATGCTGGGGGAGGACGCGGCGGAGGCGTGACGCACGCCTGACTGGCGCGGGGGCGCGGCGCCGACCGGGCCGTTCAGCTTCCGCAGCCGCAACCCGCCGTCGCCGGTTCGGCGCCGTCCGGGGCGCTCCCGGTGGTGCGGCGGGCGTCGCCGCCTTCGAGGGCGGGGCTCTTGCCCATCCGGTCGGCGTCGGCCTTGACGACATAGACCTCCCAGGGCTCCTTGCCGGGGCCGGTGACCCAGACCTTGTCCTGGAGGGCGTAGCAGCAGGAGGTGTCGTTCTCCTCGAAGGTGGCGAGCCCGGCGTCCTGGAGACGGGCGGCCGCGGCGGTGACCGTCCCGGTGGAGTCGACTTCGACGCCGAGGTGGTCCAGGCGGGTTTCCTGGCCCGCCTCTCCCTCGATGAGGACGAGCTTGAGCGGGGGCTCGGCGATGGCGAAGTTGGCGTAGCCGGGTCGGCGCTTGGCGGGTTCCACGCCGAACAGCTTTGAGTAGAACGTCACCGACGCTTCGAGGTCGGCGACGTTCAGAGCGAGCTGGACACGGGACATGGCGAATCTCCTCGCAGGCTGTATTGATATCTGTCGATGTCTTACGGCTCCGAGCTTGCCTCTTGGATCGACAATCGTCAACATAGAAGCATGTCGAAACAAGAGCTTCCGGTGATCGGGCAGGACACCACGGTGGAAAGCTGCTGCCCCGGCCTGCTGACCGCCCCGCTGGACCAGGAACAGGCCGAGGTGCTGGCGAAGGTGTTCAAGGCGCTCGGGGACCCCGTACGGCTGCGGCTGCTGTCGATGATCGCCTCCCGCTCCGGCGGGGAGGTCTGCGTCTGCGACCTCACCCCGGCGTTCGACCTGTCCCAGCCGACCATCTCCCACCACCTCAAGCTTCTGCGCGAGGCCGGGCTGATCGCCTCCGAACGGCGCGGGACCTGGGTCTACTACCGGCTGCTGCCCGAGATGACCGACCGGCTCGCCGGCATCCTCACCCGGCCCGCGGGCGAACCCCTGCCCGCGCCCGCCGGGCTCCCCGCGTGAGCGCCCCGGCCGTGCCCACGGGGCCGGTGGCGTCCCGGCTGTCGTTCCTCGACCGCTATCTGGCCCTGTGGATCCTCGCCGCGATGGCCGCCGGTCTCGGCCTCGGCCGACTCGTCCCGGGCCTGGGTGACGCGCTCGCCGGGGTCACCGTGACCGGAGTCTCGCTACCGATCGCGGTCGGCCTGCTGGTGATGATGTACCCCGTGCTGGCCAAGGTCCGCTACGACCGGCTCGACACCGTCACCCGCGACCGGCCCCTGCTCCTCTGGTCGCTGGTGCTCAACTGGGTGATCGGCCCGGCGCTGATGTTCGCCCTCGCCTGGATCTTCCTGGCCGACCTGCCGGAGTACCGCACCGGCCTGATCATCGTCGGGCTCGCCCGCTGTATCGCCATGGTCATCATCTGGAACGACCTCGCGCGCGGTCACCGGGAGGCCGCCGCCGTCCTCGTCGCGGTGAACTCCGTCTTCCAGGTCCTCGCCTTCGGCCTGCTCGGCTGGTTCTACCTCGACCTCCTGCCCGGCTGGCTCGGCCTGGCCACCACCGGCCTGGACATCTCCGTCCGGGAGATCGCCCGCTCGGTCCTGATCTTCCTCGGCATCCCCCTCGCCGCCGGATACCTCACCCGCCGCCTCGGTGAGAAGGCCCGGGGCCGGGAGTGGTACGAGACGAAGCTCATCCCCCGGATCGGCCCGTTCGCCCTCTACGGACTGCTGTTCACGATCGTCGTCCTCTTCGCCCTCCAAGGTGAGGCGATCACCTCGAAGCCGCTCGACGTGGCCCGGATCGCGCTGCCACTCCTGGTGTACTTCGCCCTGATGTGGGCCGGGTCCATGGCCATCGGCCGCGCGGCCGGACTCGACTACCCGAAGGCCACCACCCTGGCGTTCACCGCGGCGGGCAACAACTTCGAACTCGCCATCGCGGTCGCCATCGCCACCTTCGGCGCCACCAGCGGCCAGGCCCTCGCCGGAGTCGTCGGCCCCCTGATCGAAGTCCCCGTCCTCATCGGCCTGGTCCACGTCGCCCTCCGCGCCCGCCGCTTCTTCCCCGCCACCCCGGTGACCACTCCGGTCACCACGACCCCCGCTGAAGGCCCCACCCGTGTCTGACCACATACCCGCCCGGCCCACCGTGCTGTTCGTCTGCGTCCACAACGCCGGCCGCTCCCAGATGGCCGCCGCCTGGCTCACCCATCTCGCGGGCGACCGGGTCGATGTCCGCTCCGCCGGTTCCGCCCCGGGCGCCGAGGTCAACCCGGCGGCCGTCGCCGCGATGGCGGAGGTCGGCATCGACATCTCCGCCGCGACCCCGAAGATCCTCACCGTGGACGCCGTCCGCGAGTCCGACGTCTGCATCACCATGGGCTGCGGCGACACCTGCCCCGTCTTCCCCGGCAAGCGCTACCTCGACTGGACCCTGGAGGACCCCGCCGGGCAGGGCCTCGAAGCCGTCCGGCCCATCCGCGACGAGATCGAGCAGCGTGTCCGTGGCCTGCTGGCCGAACTCCTGACCGAGCACGCCTGATTCCCGCGCGGGCGCCCACCGCCCGCGCACCGGCGAACTCCTGGCTGGACAAGGACGCGCGGGAGCGCGACGGAGCCCCGCACCCGGCGCGCTGGCGGGTACAGGGCTCTGTCGGCTGTCGGGCTAGCTGCCGGACTCGCGGGCGAGGGTCACCAGCCCGGCCCAGGCTTGAGGCGAGACAGCGAGCGCGGGCCCGGCGGGACGCTTGCTGTCACGGACGGGAACGATGCCGCTCGTGGACACAGACGAGGGCGACCACTCGATGCACTGACCGCCGTTGCCGCTGTAAGAGGACTTGATCCAGTTGAGGGGTTCGGTCATGGTCGTCATGGGGTGCCTCTCATCTCTGGTCGATCATGGCTGCAAGACGGCTTTCGCGCCCTGGACTAGACGTTCATCTTCGCCATCCGCGCAAGCCGCATCAGGCGTGGATTGCTGCGCTTATGGCGGATCGCCAGTACGCGCAGAACCTCCCGCGAAGTGGGATGGACCGAGGAGAGCTGTGGCGCCAGCGCCCACGCCCGCTCCAGGTGATCCAACGCTTTCTCACGGTCACCAACGGCCAGGTTCGACCTCGCGATATTCATATGGAGTGGACTGATCCTGGTCGCTGGCAGCGTCATTCCGCCCTGGGTCAGCTGCTCCATGACCTCGATCGCACGGCGATGGCGGTTCAGATCGCCGGAGGTGGCGATCACATGAACCATCGTGTTCTCCGGGCCGAAGTGGATTCCAAACCGGTTGACTTCCTCGCTGAAATCCTCCGCCAGCTCCAGGGCCTTCGCGATATGAGAATCAGCCGCCTTCTTCTCCTTGGCCCGCCCGGCGAGTGTCAGACCGCGAAGATGGAGCATTCCCAGCGCGTAGGCGCGCTCCCGCCCCGATGTGCTCTCCTCCACCCGCACGATCGCCCGGTCGACGACAGCCAGGCCATCTCCCCATTCCCCGTGGTTGAGATGGACGCCCGCCTCATCCCGTGCGGCGATGGCGAGCGTTACCGGGTCGGCCGCTCTTGCGGCGATCTTCTGTTTGGTGACGGCCAGGTCAGCCAGCGTCATCCAGCGGTGCCGCGCGGCCAGCCAGTAGACCGCGGAGTACGCCTGCGACACCATGGACCACGCCTGTGGGGTTCCGGCCGCGTGCGCGTGATCCTGCACGCCGGATACCAGGCCCGGCAGTTTCTCCAGCACATCGGACAAGTTGGCATCGCCACGCAGCCGGACCATTTCGGCGAGCCTTTTCCGTAGATCGCCCTCGGTCGCGGCCCCCTCGCCGGGGATATCGAAACGCCGCACCGCCGAGTGGAGCTTACGGAGGGATCCCGCCGAGTCCGGCGGTGGCGCCGCCGCGCCGAGCACACGCCCCAGGGGAATGCCCATCGCTCGCGCGAGAGCGGCGGCCACCCCCTGGGAGAGCGCGCGTTCGCCGCGCTCGATCTTGCCGAGGTACGAGGTCGACAGTCCGGCCGCGCTTGCCAGCCGGGCTTGCCCCCAGCCGATTTCCTTCCGCAGGCCCGCGACAGTGGCCCCGGGTCCGGGCACGTCCATCGATCCCATGGGTTCAGCCTCTCCCTGGTCGGTATCCCTGGTGCAGCGCCCAACCACGGTACGACTACCCACGGCGATGCGCTGTGCACTTGTTGTGTACTTTCGCCACCGCGATGCGTCGTTGACTTGCTACAGGGGGTAACCGTTCTGTTCTAGGGGGCTAACCCGGCCGTGAGCGACTTCAGTGGATGTCAGTCAGACATCCGGACATGCGTCAACCACCACGGCGGCGCGCGGTGACCCGCCTGTGGCTCTGGCTGACGCTCGCCCTCGGCTCCGCCGAAGAGCGGTTAGGGCTCGGGTTCGCGTTACTGCGGCTCCGCCTGGATGCCGAGGCGGCCGATGACGGGCTCTGGTTCCTCACCGCAGAGGCCCATCAGCAGCGCATCGACGCCGAGTTGCACCGGCTGCTGGATGACTCCGGGGACGGTGCGCCGTGATCGGCGGGATCCGCTACTTCTGTTACGTCGGTGGGATCGGGCCCATGGCCGGGTCCGGGCGGATCGTGACCTGCGTGTTCGCGACGTTGCGGACGGAGTCGGCGGAACACGCGCTGCGGTGGCTGGTCCACCAGGTGGACCACGTCGCCGACCGACTCGACCCCGGGCCCGTGCCCGGCCTGGAGTGCGTGCCCGCGCCGGAGGCCGACGGCCCGGCCCTGATGCGGGCCTGGCACACCGACCCGGCCAACCGGCGCCACGCGTGGAACCGGCTCGTCAACGAGGGCCGCGGCGTCTCGCTGATCTTCCCGGACGGTCTCGACCACTACCGCTTCGGGATCAGCCCCGAGTGGAAACCCGCCCGCGCGCGCCTACCTCGACCACCCCTCTGACCAGTGAGGAGACCCTCATGACCAGTCCCATCCTCCAACGAGCCCACCGCGACCGGGTCCTGACCGACCGGGAACACGTCATCGCCCGCTACCGCGACGGTGTGGCACTCAAGACGCTCGCCCGCGAGTACGGCGTCAGCGAGGCATGGCTGAAAAAGCAGCTCATGGGCTGGCGCGTCGCCGTGCGCGGGGTGCGCGCGGCCCGGATCCTGCGCCAGCAAGGGCGGCGGTGACCGTGCCCGGCCGTCTCAGTGAGGAGTCACGGCGGCGCCGGGACCGGGTGCTGCGGACCCTGGACCGGGTCATCGCCCGCTACCAGAACGGGGCGCCCCTGGTGCGCCTCTCCCAGGACTACGGCGTCACCACCGACTGGCTCCGCGAGCGGCTGCTGGACTCGGGCGTGGAGATCAGGGGACTCTCCGCCGCACGGCGCCTGCGGGTGGAACAGGACCGGCGGCAGCGCGACCAGCAGCCCACGCGGCCGTGTCGGCTGGAGGCCCCGCTGTCCGACTGCCCCACCTGCCACGACCTGATCACGGCCGAGCGGGAAGCCCTCGCCGTCCAGGACCACTCCCACGCGGTCGACTGCCGGGTGCTGCTCCGCCGCCACCAGGACTCCGACCCTCACATCCCCCCACCAAGCCCACCCCACTGACCCCAACTGTGGGCAGGCCGGTTCCACTCCGAGGCCGCTGCCTACGATTTCAGCGCCACCGATGGTCGCTCGGGCGGACCTCGCTGGCGTGAGCTCACCGCATAGAAACAAGGCAGGGAGTCCGTACCAGAAGCCCTGGTACGGACCCGGTCCCGTTCCCGCTACCCCTCCGGTGTGGTCTCCTCCCCCACCCACGCCAAGTACGCCTCGGAGCCGCCCTCCAGGGGAAGGACGATCCACTCCGGCACGTCATAGCTGTGGGTGGCCGCCACCCACGCCGCCAGCTCCGGCAGCCGCTCCCGCGTCGTCTTGTACGAGATCCGCCACTCCCGCTCCCGCTGGACCGCACCCTGCCAGCGGTAGATCGCCGTGAACGGCGCGTCGATGTGCGCGCACGCCGCCACCCGGCGCTCCACCGCGCCCCGGGCCAGCTCCTCCGCCTTGCTCTCATCGTCGATGGTGGTCTGCGCGATCACGACCTCTGTTGCCACGCCAGCTCTCCCTTGCCGGATGCGACCGTCGGACGCGACGACCCTACCGACGCACCGACAGGAGGCAGACCACACTCCCGGCACCCGGAAAGCGTGCGGCACTCGGCGCGGGGGGCGCGGCAGAGCCCTGCTACCCGGCGCACCAGACGATCGCCCGATCGTATGAAGCTATTCGCTGGCACTTCTCCTTCTGGACGGGAGGGAGTAGCCCTCTGGCCATGGGACTCGGCGACCGCCATCAGAAGAAGGACGTTGAGGCCGCGCTCAAGAGGGCGGAGGCGGCCGGACTCAAGGTGATGCACACAGGAAAGGGGCATCGGTGGGGGTGTGTCGTCTGCTGTCCGTGCAACGACAAGTACACCGTGGTCTGCACCCCGCAGAATCAGAGCGAAGAGGCTCGGGACATCGATCGATTCACGCGGAGGCATCGGAACTGTGCGTAACTGGTACTTCAACCTGGTCCTTCAGGACGCTCTCACCGAAGAGCAGGACGACAGGCTGACGGAGTTGGCCAGCTTCCACGACGGACGCATCAACCTGGCGGAGCGACCCGGCTACTCCCGGTTCATGTGCTCCTTCGAGGCCGAGACGCTGACGCAGGCCATCGCCGACGCGTTGAGCCGATTCGAGGACCTGCCCGGTGTCCTGGTCCGCAGCGTCGAACTGGACGAGATCGCGTTGGAGGACAACGGGATGGCGACTCCGGCCGTCGTGAAATCGCCCGCATAGGGTCCGGCCAGCGCCCTCCGCCTCCGCGAATCCCTCGACTTCGCCCGCGAACCCCTGACCCGTCTCACGGCCGAGGACCGCGCGACCCTGTGGGACCTGCTCCACCGGATGCCGGGGGAGGACGCGGCGGGGGCGTGAGGCGGGGACCCGGCGGAGGCCCGCACCCGGCGCGCTGGCGGGGGCAGGGCTCTGTCGGCTATCGGCTTGGGCCTTGGGAGAGGAAGGCGGCTGCCCGTTCGGCAAGTTCCCGCGCGCCGGGGTCGTCGGGGTAGCGGGCGAGGCGGGTGTGTATGTCCAGGGCGGAGTCGCGGACGCGGACGGATTGGACGCCTTCGGCGGCGTCGAGGAACCGGGCCCAGGTGGTGAGGGCGCTGTCGAGGTCGCCTTGACGCAGGTGGAGGGTACCGAGGTTGCCGAGGACGTTGGCGCGGCTGCGACGGCTGTCAAGGCCGTGGACGGCGAGGGCTTGGTGGAGCTGGGCCTGGGCGCCGGTGAGGTCGCCCATCTGAGCGAGGATCATGCCGGAGACGTGGGACCAGCGGCCGATGGTGAAGTGGGATGCCCAGGAAGTGCCGGAGGGGGTGTCCCAGTCGTGCTCGATGTGGGTCTGGGAGATGGCCAGGGTTCGGGTGGCGAGCCGGTGATCGCCGTCGAGGGTGGCGGCTTCGGCGAGAGTGATCTCGTAGTAGGCCCGCGCCCGCAGATCGTCGATGTCCTTGGCCCGGTTGACGCATTCCTCCGCCAGGGCCAGGGCCCGGCTGCGCTGGCGGGGTCCGGCTTCCATGGCCTGGATGGTCAGGCCGCGCAGGGCGGTGGCGGCGAGTTCCTCCTCACCGGCCTCGTCGGCGAGCCGGTAGGCGTGGATGTAGTAGTCGCGGGCGGCTGATGCGTCGTCCTCGTCCTGGCTCATCCAGCCGATGAGGTGGGCGAGGCGTGAGGTGGCCGCGTACAGGGCCCGGCCGGTGGCCTCGGTGTAGCGGCCCTTGAGCCAGGGACCGACGTTGCGGGTGAGGTAGCTGACGGCGAGATGCCGGACATGGCCGCCGCCGTACTCGGCGGAGTTGGCGCCGAGGACCTGGGCCATCTGCCAGACGGCTTCGACCTCGCCGCGGCCAACTCTGACGCCGTGATCCGCGGAGTGAACGCGCCGGGTGATGGCCTCGGCGTCGGGAACGCCGAGGAAGGCGAGGGCGCCGCCGCCCGAGGTGGTCAGGAAGCCGCGACGGTTCACTGTTCCACTCCTCCCAAGGGCCAGGATGGATTCCACGGTATCGACGTGACCGGCCCTGGGGTCGAGGAAACCGGCCGTCTGATCGAGTCCTAAGACACGGATGACGTGGGGCATCCAGTGAGGTCCGGGCCTGCGGTCGCCGCTGAGGAGCTTGCGCGCATACTGGCGGCTCATTCCCTCCGGGCCGTGGCCTGCGGCGATACCGAGCTCCCGGGCCAGCTTGGTGGGGCCCCAGCCGCGTTGTTCGCATGCGGCGGCGAGGGCATGGTGATCGATACGGCTCTGGTCGTGGTCCATGACCGTCGGGCCTTCCGGCTGGGTTACACGGAGCTACGCGGGGTTACATCGTGGGGCCTCTTCCCGGTCGGTGGCGGGCAGTTGGATGTTCTTCACGCCGACCGGTGACCTCGCGGAATACGACCTTGTGCGAACCGGTAGGCAGCCATCGCAGCCCTGGACCCATCCCGCAGAGGACTGCCCCGAACGTCTGGTCATCAAGCCGGAGGCCCGCATGAGCACGAAACCGGAAGGACAGCGCCGCAGCGACCCGGCAGGGCATCGGCGTGCGAGGGGCGAGGGGACCGGACATCCGATGAAGGGAGTTCCGCTTATGGACTCAACCCTGCCAACCTCTGCCGAGGTCCTGGCCCACGCGGACGGCTGGGTCGAGCACACCGCCGCCGCGCTGTGGCCCGGCTCAGCCGTCCTGCTCGGCCCGCACGTCCCGTCCGTGACCGCGTATGTTCGCCGGATCGAGGTGGACCGCCGCCCGCTGTTTGCCAAGGTCTCTGTGCTCGGCGTCTCTCTCGTGTCGGTCCTGCGGGGCACCTGCGGCACCTGGCCGCAGGTCAAGACCCGTCAGGCCGCCTACACCACCACTCCGGGTGGGCTACTGGAGCGGGAGACACTCCAATACGGCATCCTGCACACCGCCGGGCTCAAGGCCCCCCGGATCGCGGGATACGCGGATGGAGTGCTGTTCACCGAACCGATCACCGGCCCTACCTTGGCCGATCTGATCGTCAAACGCCCCGAGCGGACCGCCGACCTCCTGGCCGCGGTCACCGGGGAACTGGACGCGCTCGCCGAGCCGGGCGCGCGGGCCCTGGCCACTGCGGCGGCGATCCCTGAGCGGTCCATCGCGGCGACCTTCGGGCGGAAGTTCAACGGTCTCTCGGCCGCCTCCTACCTCGCCCTGTGCCAACCCGTTGCCCCAGTGCTGGAGAAGGTGGTCGCCCGGCTGCTGAGGCTGAGGCCGAGCGCCGCCCACTCCGCCCGGCGGGTGATCTTCGGGGACCTCAAGCCCGAACACGCCCTGTTCCCCGACCCTGCTGGCGGCCGCCCCGTATTCCTCGACCCCGGCCTGTCGCTGGGACATCCGGCCACCGACACGGCCAAGCTGATCTCCCGGCTCATCCTCCACCTGATCGCACAGCCGCCGGACAGGGCCGGGTTACGGCGGGTCACGGACGGGATCGATGCCTACACCGCGACCCAGATCCGGCGGATCGGCCCCGATGACAGGAAAGTGTGGCTGCGGCAGCTCGTGACCCTGTGGCTCATGGACACGGTCAACATCCTCACCACGTACCTCACCGCCCCTGCGGGCCTCCCGCTGCCCAGCCACGCCCTCGCGGTGATCGAGCGGGTCGGCGCGGTCGCCGTGCTGCTGGAGGAAACCTCCGCCGCCCTCACCTGCGGGGCGGACGGCCCCATGGTGTGGCAGCTGGCGCTGGGGCACGCGGTCAAGGCGGCGGCCCGGTGACCGCCGTGGGGATTGTCGGGGCTGGGGCCATCGGCCACACGGTCGGCACCCTGCTCACCGCCGCCGGGTGGTGCGACAGGCTGCTGATCACCTCCGGCACCGAGAAGTCCGCCCGCGCCCTGGTCACCGACTTGGAGGACATGGCCCAGGTCATCTCCTCACCCGTCCGCCCTCAGGCCGCTGATCTGCCCGACCTGCGGGGCTGCGACGCCGTTGTGGTCTGTCCGAGGGCCCGATTCACCAACAGCGCCGTCCGCGATGTCCGGATGGCCGGGCTGGCGGTGAACGCCCCGGTGATCGCCGGGATCGGCCGCGTGTTCACCGGATACACGGGGACGGTGATCGTCGTCACCAACCCCGTCGATGTCATGACCTGGCTGTTCGTCACCGCCTCTGGTGCCGGGCGGGTCTACGGTGTCGGGTCCGCCACCGACAGCGCCCGCTACCGCCTCGCCCTCGCCCGCCTCCTTGAGGTTCCGGTCGAGTCCGTGGAGGGTCGGGTGGTCGGCGAGCACGGGGACGCGGCTGTTGTGTGCACGACGGCCACCCGTGTCGGAGGGCTCCCGGCGGCGATCCCGTTGCGGGCCGTCCACAAGGAGCTGACAGCCCGCCCGCGCCGGATCAATCAGGGCATGGGCCGGGCCCGCTCCGGACCGGCCGGAGCCGTCCTCGTGGCCCTGACCGCCGCGCTCGGCCTCGCCGACACCGTCACCGAGCTGGCCATCGTCAACTCCGACCACACCGCCTGCCACGGAATGCCGTTGCGGTTCACCGCCGGGGTGCCCACCGTGGTCGATCCGGGGCTCGACCTCGTCGAACAACGCCTCCTCGCCGACGCGGACCGCAAGATCCGCGCCGCCCTCCGCCACCACACAGAACAGGGCACCGCTTCATGACCGGACACCCCCCGTACACCACCCGCATCACCGCCGCCGGGCACTCGGTGACCGTCACCAGCCACCTGCCCGCGGTCACCGGCTGGTCCACCCGCTACTTCGGCCCCTGGTGGAACGCCACCGCCGCCGCCGACGGCACCGCCCGGGAGGGCGAGCCGGAGGTGAGCGCTGATGTCGCCCCTGCCGAGCTGGCTCAGCTCGCCGAAGTCGTCCTCGACCAGCCGCACGAGAAGATCTCCTACGCCGGATCGACGCTGACCCACCGGCGCGAGGCGGACGGCACAGTGACCGCCGCCCAGCCAGGGCAGAGCCTTGCCTTCCGCTACGATCCCGCCGCCGGACAACTGCGGGTCGCCGGGGCCGATGACACCCCGGTCGCCACCGCCGCCGCCCGTCTCGCCCGCGAACTCCTGCGCGGGAAGCTTCTGGCTGACGGGTGGCAGATCCTCCACGCCTCCGCCGCGGTCAAGGACGGCGACACGGTCCTCACTCTCGGTGGGAAGGGTGCCGGGAAGACCACCACAGGTCTGCTGCTGGCCCGTGCGGGCTGGTCCCTGCTGGCCAACGACCGCGTCTTCATCCGTCCCGATACCCAGGACGGCTCTCTGCG
This sequence comes from Streptomyces sp. NPDC057638, assembly GCF_042800315.1. Taxonomy (NCBI): domain Bacteria; kingdom Bacillati; phylum Actinomycetota; class Actinomycetes; order Kitasatosporales; family Streptomycetaceae; genus Streptomyces; species Streptomyces sp. NPDC057638. The sequence goes on along the minus strand of NZ_JBHVHF010000155.1, from coordinate 5,288 downwards.
GGTGCTGCCCTGGCCCGCGGCTGCCGCCATCGGGCTTGGGCTGCTGGACGCCCTCGGCCTCTACGACGCCGTCCGCAACCGGACCCTGGCCGGTCAGCGCCTGCACCCCACCCAGCACCAGCGCGTCACCGACGCCCTCGCCGAAGGCTCCCGCACCGCGTTGTTCAGCGACACGGGCAAGGAACTCAAGCCCCAGTTCTTCCCCGACCAACTCGATACCTGGCTCGGGATGTCCCTGGCCACCGGGGGCAGGGCGGCGCACGTCCTCTTCCCTCGCATCAACCCCGGCATCGCACCAGCCGCAGTTGACGACGGCCGCGAGCTGATTGCGGCCGATTTCTTCACCGAGGGCACCGAGGACCGCTACCCGGACGTCTTCGGTATTCTCCCCGTCCAGGGCGACGGCGGACGGGCCCAGCGCGACGACCTCGCCCACCGCCTGTCCCAACTGCCCCGGCACGGCGTCACCCTCGGACACAACAGCCGGGCGAATGCCGATTTCCTCGCTGGTCTGGTGACCTCGTCGCCCTGACGGGTACGGGGGCGGATACCTCCCTCTGGGTCCCCTGCTCAGCAGGGGGCCCACTCGCCCAGCCGTGTACCCAGCCCAGCCTGCAACAGACCTGCGCGCCCCCTGCTGAGGACCGCACCCCCCGTGCACGTATCCCGGGGGTGCGCAGGACTCGGTCCATGGGGTGCTGGGGCCCAGCCCCTCGTACGGCTCACCCAACGGGCGCCCCGCAAAGCGTCGGCGGAGGATGGCGAGGACAGGCACCCCACCCCGGAGGATCCGCCGTGTCCGTCAGTCTTGAGCGGCTGCGCCGCTGCCATGTCGCCGTCGACCTCGGCGCCGCCCGTACCCGTGTCTTCGTCAAGGGCCCCGGGCTGGTGGTGGACGAGCCGAGCGTCGCCGCCGTGAACACCCGTACCGGCGCGCTGATCGCCGTCGGCGCGCTGGCCGAGAAGATGACTGGCCGCACCCCCGACTACATCCGGGTGATGCGCCCGGTCTCGGGCGGGACGGTGGTCGACATCGAGATGGCGCAGCGGATGCTCCGGCATCTGCTGGGGGAGAAGCTGCGCCGCCAGCTCCGCCGCAAGCCACGGCTGCGGGCCGCCGCCTGCACCCCGCATGACAGCGATCCGCTGGCCCAGCGCGCCACCGTGGAGACGATGGTGGGCCTCGGCGCGCGCCGGGTGGAGCTGGTCGACACGCTGATCGCGGCGGCCGTCGGCTGCGGGCTGCCGGTGGAGGAGCCGACCGCGACCATGATCATGGTGTGTGGCGCGGCGACCACGCAGGTCGCCGTCCTCTCCCTCGGCTCGATCGTCACCGCCGAACGGATCCCCATCGGCGGCAACGCGATCGACAACGCGGTGATCCAGCTGCTGCGCACCCAGCACGCCCTCATGCTGCCGAGCCAGTCGGTGCGCCCGCTCCAACTCGCCCTCCAGTCCACCGGTCTCGCCTCCTCCGGCTCGGGTTCGACCGAGATCCACGGGCGGGATGTGGCGACCGGGCTGGCCCGTTCCGTACAGGTCGACGCGGCGTCCGTGCGCGACGCCATCCACACCCCGCTGACCGGGGTGCTCGACGGCATGGGCAAGGTGCTGCGCGACTGTCCGCCGGATCTGGTGGCCGATCTGGTCGACCGGGGCATCACGATGGTCGGCGGGAGCGCGCTGCTGCCCGGGTTCGACCAGATGCTGAAGGACGCCACGGGCATGCCGGTGACGATCGCCGACCGTCCCGACGTCTGCGCGGTGCTCGGCCTCGGCGCGATGCTGGAGGGCCGGATCAGGCCCCTGGTCCTCAATCCGCTGACCGAGGTGGAGTAAGGCGGGCGGGGCGGCGGCCCATGGCCGGTGACGGCGGTACGGGGGAGAAGGGCCCGCCCCACGACGACCGCCGGACCAGGTCTGAACCCGGGGCCGAACCCGACAAGACCAAGCCCGCGTCCGGGCCGGAACCCGGTGCCGAACCCGACAACGCCGAGCCCGCGTCCGGTCCGGAGCCCGGGGCCGACAAGGCCGGGGCCGGGCCCGAACCGCAACCCAGGCCCGACGCGTCCGGCCCCAGCGTGGGCGGCGACACCGCCGAACCCTCGCTCCCCCTCCTCCTGGAGGCCGTGCTGCGCGTCGGCACCGATCTCACCCTCTCCACCACCCTCCAGGACATCGTGGACACCGCCACCTGTCTGGCGGGCGCCCGCTATGGCGCGCTCGGCGTGATCGACCCCGAACGCGGCGGCCTGCGCGAGCTGTTCACCTCCGGGCTGACCGAGGCCGAACGCGTCCGCGCGGGCCCGCTCCCCGACGGCACCACAGGGCTGGTGGGACTCCTCGTCCATGACCCCCAGGAGCTGCTCGTCCATGACCTCGCGGCCGATCCCCGCTCCACCGGGGTGCCCGAGGGCCATCCGCCGATCCGGTCCCTGGTGGGCGTGCCGATCCGGGTGGAGTCCGAGGTCTTCGGCAATCTCTACCTGGCGGAGAAGCGGGTGGGCCGGTTCTCCGAGGACGATCTGGCCATGCTGCGTGTCCTCGCCTCCCAGGCCGGGATCGCCATCGGCAACGCCCGGCTGTACGAGACGGCCCGGCAGCGGGAGCGCTGGATCGAGGGCGCGGCGGCGGTGACGACCGCGCTGCTGACCGGGGCGGGCCCGGACGAGGCGCTGCGGACGGTGGCGCAGCGGGCCCGGATCCTGGCGGACGCCGCCGCCGGGGTGGTGCTCCAGCCGACCGGTTCCGGGGGGATGGAGATCGTGGTCGCCGACGCCCCGGACGACGGGGACGACCTCGTCGGTACCACCATCGACCCGGGTTCGCCCCTGCTGGGCCAGCTCCTCGCCGGGGAGCCGGTCTTCATCGACGACGCGGCCAACGACCCCCGGATGTCCACCCGGGTGCGGGCCCGGTTCGGTCCCTCGATGATGCTGCCGCTCCAGAGCGGCGGGCGGCTGATCGGCACCCTCGCGCTGCCCCGGCGCCGCTTCGGCCCGGCCTATACCTCCGTGGAGAAGCTGCTGGCCTCGCAGTTCGCCTCGCACGCGGCGCTCGCGCTGGTGCTCGCCGACGCCCAGCACAACCGGGAGAAGCTCGCGGTCTACGAGGACCGGGACCGGATCGCCCGCGATCTGCACGATCTGGTCGTCCAGCGGCTCTTCGCCACGGGAATGATGCTGGAGTCCACCCGCCGCCGCGCCCGCGAGTCCCCGGCCGCCGCGCACCCGGAGAGTACGGAGGGCGCGGAGAGCACGGACAGCGCCCGGACCACGGACGACCTCCTCGCCCACGCCCTGGACGAGTTGGACTCCACCATCCAGGAGGTCCGCACCGCGATCTTCGCCCTCCAGCAGCCGCCCGCGTCGACACCCGACACCTTCCGGGGCCGCGTTCTGCGCGAGACGGCCGGGGCCTCGGCCCTTCTCGGCTTCCAGCCGTCGGTGCGCTTCCGGGGCGCGGTCGACGCGCTCGCCCGCGAACCGGCCGAACGCCAGCTCCTCGCCGCGCTCCGGGGCGCCCTCGCGGCGGCGCACCGCCGCGCCGGGGTGACGGCGATCGAGGTGGACATCGACGCCACCCCGCGACCCGGTGAGCCTCCCGTCCTCCGGCTCCAGGTGCGCGAGAACGGCGCGACGACCCTGACCTGGCGGACCCCGCTCTGATGTCCCCGCGCCGACGGCTCCGTCCCGGCAAAGATCCTGGAGTTCGCCCGGCGTGCCCGCCCCCGGCCCCCGGGCGGGAAGAATGGCCCCGCCACCCATCCGCCTGACCTGGAGGACGAACCGTGGACCTCTTCCCCGCCCTGCGCACGGGCTCCGGACGGACGGCGCTCCGCTTCGGCGCGCGCCGGCTGACGTACGAAGGGCTCGCGGGCGCGGCGGGCGCGCTGGCCCGGCGGATCGAGGGGTTTCCCCGGGTCGCGCTGTGGGCCGAACCCGGGCTGGAGACGGCGGTGGGCGCGGTCGCCGGGCTGCTCGCCGGGGTGCCCGTGGTGCCGCTGAACCCGAAGACGGGCGAGCGCGAGCTGGCGCATATCGTCGCGGACAGCGCCCCGGCCGCCGTGCTGGCCGCGCCCGGCGCCGCCCTCCCCGCCGCGCTCACCGCGCTGGAACGCCTCGACATCTCCGTCACACCGGTCACCGGCACCGACACCGGCACCGACACGGGCACAAACGCCGACCCCCGCTCCCCCGCCTTCATCGTCTACACCTCCGGCACCACCGGCCCGCCCAAGGGCGCGGTGGTGCCGCGCCGGGCCGTCGCCGCCACCCTGGACGCCGTCGCCGAGGCATGGCGGTGGACCGGCGAGGACGTGCTGGTGCACGGGCTGCCGCTGTTCCATGTCCACGGCCTGATCATCGGGGTGCTGGGGCCCCTGCGCCGGGGCGGTGAGCTGCGGCACCTGGGCCGGTTCTCCGTGGACGGCGTGGCCCGGGAGCTGGCGGCGGGCGGCACGATGCTCTTCGGGGTGCCGACGATGTACCACCGGCTGGCCGAGGCCGTCTCCACCGACCAGGAGCTGGTGCAGGCGCTGGCGGGCGCCCGGCTGCTGGTCTCCGGTTCGGCCGCGCTGCCCCTCCATGACCATGAGCGGCTGACGGCGGCGACCGGCCGCCGGGTGATCGAGCGCTACGGGATGACCGAGACGCTGATGAACACGAGCGTGCGGGTGGACGGCGAGCCGAGGCCGGGCTCGGTCGGGGTGCCGCTGAGCGGGGTGGAACTGCGGCTGGTCGACGAGGGCGGCGCGCCGGTCACCTCGTACGACGGCGAGACGATCGGGGAGATCCAGGTACGCGGGGAGAACCTGTTCACCGGCTATCTCAACCGTCCGGACGCGACGGCCGCCGCCTTCGACGGCGACTGGTTCCGCACCGGGGACATGGCGGTGTGCGACCCCGACGGCTCGGTGCGGATCGTCGGCCGCAAGGCGACCGATCTGATCAAGAGCGGCGGTTACAAGATCGGCGCCGGTGAGATCGAGAACGCGCTGCTGGACCACCCGGCGGTACGGGAGGCGGCCGTGACCGGGGAACCCGACGCCGACCTGGGCGAACGCGTGGTGGCGTGGGTCGTGGCGGCCGACCCGGCGAACCCGCCCGGCGCGGGCGAACTCGCGGACCATGTCGCCGCCCAGCTCGCCCCGCACAAGCGCCCGCGCACGGTCCGCTTCCTGGCCGCCCTCCCCCGCAACGACATGGGGAAGATCATGAAGCGGTCCCTGGCCCGGCCGTAGCCCGCTCCCAGCGCGCGGCCCGTCCCTCCCCCGCCTAGCGTGGGAG
>NZ_JBHVHF010000154.1:0-18729 GCF_042800315.1 Streptomyces sp. NPDC057638 | reverse complement strand
CAGGCCCGGTGGAGGCGGAGCGTCAGGATCTGGAACGGGCGCAGCGCCACGGCCACACCGCCGTCGCGCACGGCGACCCGCTCCGCTGGCAGCGGGCGTTCCAGCAGGTCCACCACAGTCGCCCCGGCCAGCGGGAACCCCGTGCGCAGCGTTCCCGCCGCCCGGCCGCCCCGCGACTCGTACAGCCGCACCACCACGTCACCGGACCGGTCGTCCGCGAGCTTGACCGCCTCGACGGTCACCGCCGGGTGGTCACTGGTCACCACCGGTTCGGCGCCCCGCGCCGACGCCACCCGCAGCGGCAGGTTCAGCGCGTACCCCTCGGCCACCGCGTCACCGAGGGAGACCCCCGGCACCAGTGCGTAACGGAAGTGGTGCGGGCCCTGGTCGGCGCCGGGGTCCGGGACGCGCGGGCCGCGCACCAGGGAGAGCCGGACCGTGGTCGTCGTACCGCCGTCCTCCCGGGTCGTCCGGGACACGTCGTGCCCGTACAGCGCGTCGTTGACCAGCGCGACCCCGTAACCGGGCTCGCCCACATGGATCCAGCGGTGGCCGGAGACCTCGAAGCGGGCCGCCTCCCAGCTCGTGTTGGTGTGGGTGGGCCGGTGGACATGGCCGAACTGGATCTCCGCGGCCGTCCGCTCCGCCCGCAGATCGAACGGGAAGGCCGCCTTGAGGAACTTCTCCGCCTCCCGCCAGTCGATCTCGGTGGCGATGTCGATCCGCCTGCTCCCGGCCCGTACGGTCACCGTCTGGGTGATCCGCGAACCCCGTCCGAAGGCGCGGCTGACCCGGACCGAGCCCGACAGCGGGCCCCGCTCGACGACCGTGACCGACTCGGCGGCGGTCAGATCGGTGAAGCGGTGGCGGTAGTGCCGGTCGACGTCCCAGGCGTCCCAGTGGTTGGGCAGATCGGTGTGCAGCCGCAGCAGGTTCCCCGGCCCGGCGAGCACCTCGCGGCCGGCGGTCAGATCCCGTACGGAGGCGAGGGTCCCGTCCGGGGCGAACACGACGCGCACCAGCCCGTTCTCCAGCACCGGCCCGTTCTGCGGCACCAGCCCGTTCTCCAGCACCGGCCCCCGTGGACCGGAGTCCGCCACGAGGTCCTCCGGGACCGAGACCGTCACGGTCCCCGGCGCGCTCCCGGTCCCCAGCGGCGCGCTGCCGCCCGCCGGTACCTCCGTCCACACCGCCCGGCCGTCCGGGCCGTCGACGACCTCGGCGCGCGGATACGGAGCGGTGTTGAAGACCCGGGGCCCGCCGCCCGGCCCCAGCGCGGCCAGCGCCGCCGCCGTCAGCCCCTCCAACTCCTCGGCGACCCGCGCGTACTCGGCCTCGGCCTCCTGGTGCACCCAGGCGATCGAGGACCCCGGCAGGATGTCGTGGAACTGGTGCAGCAGCACCGTCTTCCACAGCGCGTCCAGATGGTCGTACGGATAGGCGTACGGAGCCGGGGAGTCCGCCGTGGCCAGCGCGGCGGTCGCCGCCCACAGCTCCGCCTCCCGCAGCAGGTGTTCGCTGCGGCGGTTGCCCCGCTTGGTGCGGGCCTGCGAGGTGTAGGTGGCCCGGTGCAGCTCCAGATAGAGCTCGCCCGACCAGACCGGGGCGTCGGGGTACTCCGCCCGCGCGGCCTCGAAGAAGGCGTCCGGGTGCTCGATCCGCACCCGGGCCGAGCCCTCCAGGTCCGCCAGGCGCCGGGCCCGCTCCAGCATCTCCCGGGTCGGGCCGCCCCCGCCGTCACCGTGGCCGAAGGGCGCCAGGGAGAGCGTGGCGCGGCCCTTCTCCTGGAAGTTGCGGACCGCGTGCGCCATCTGGGCGCCCGTGAACTCGGCGTTGTAGGTGTCCACGGGCGGGAAGTGGGTGAAGATCCGGGTGCCGTCGATCCCCTCCCACCAGAAGGTGTGGTGGGGATGTTTGTTGGTCTGGTTCCACGACAGCTTCTGGGTGAGGAACCACTCGTTCCCCGCCAGCCGGGCGAGCTGCGGATAGGCCGCGTTGTAGCCGAAGGAGTCCGGCAGCCATACCCCCGTCGTCTCGATACCGAAGTGGTCCAGGAAGAACCGCTTGCCGTGGATGAACTGACGGGCCACCGCCTCACCGCCGGGGAGGTTGCCGTCCGACTCCACCCACATCCCGCCCACGGGCGCGAACGTGCCGTCCGCCACGGCCTTCTTGAGCCGCTCCCACACCCGGGGGTGCTCATCGCGGACCCAGGCGTACTGCTGCGCCTGGGAGCAGGCGAAGACCAGCTCCCCGTACTCCTCGGCGAGCGCGGTCACGCTGGTGAAGGTGCGGGCGGCCTTCCGCTTCGTCTCCCGTACCGGCCAGAGCCAGGCGCTGTCGATATGCGCGTGCCCCACCGCCGAGAGGGTGTGCGCGCTGGCGTGCGCCGGGCGCGACAGGACCGGCCGCAGCGCGTCCCGTACCGCCGACGCCGAACCCGCGACATCGTCCAGATCGAGCAGGTCGAGCGCCCGGTCCAGGGCGAACGCGATCTCATGGCGGCGCGGATCGTGAAGCCCCAGCTCCAGCATCAGCTCCCGCAGCACCTTCAGATCGAGCGAGAGGTGCCACACCTCCTCGTCGAGGACGGCCAGATCCGCGCGGGCGAAGGTGTAGAGGGGCGCGCGGCCCGCCGTCGCCGGATCGCCCAGCGGGGTGGGGGTGAAGCCGTCGATGAGGATGTCGGGGTTGGCGGCGGCCTCGACCAGCAGCGCCACCCGCTCACCGCCGAGCGCCGGACGGGCCACCGGCACGTACGGGTTGAGCGGGTTGAGCGCCTTGAGCGGGGCGCCGTCCTCGGTGTGCGCCAGCCCCTCCGCCTGGCTGCCCGGCCGGTCCCCGGTGAACCCGAGATCGAAGACGGCCTCCACCCGCCGCCCCGCCCAGTCGGCGGGCACCCGCCCGCGTACCCGGAACCAGGTGGTGCCCCACGGCGGCCCCCACGCGTCGCCCACCGCGAACGGGCGGTAGTCGGCGGCGGCCGCCTCGGCGAACGGCACCGGCTCGCCCGGCACCTCCCACGCCTCGACGGCCAGCGGGATCGCGGGGGAGTGGACGGCGGGCATGACGCGCTCGGTGAGGAGACGCTGGACGCGGTCCTCGATACGGCGCCGTTCGTCGTGCATGGGCTCTCCTGCCTCTCCCGCCGCGCGGGCGGCTCTACCGTGGGGCCCGGCCCCCGCGGCTACCGCCGGAGGTACGCGAGGGTCGGATGGGCCGAGGCGTAGCTGTCCACGAGACGGCGGGCGACGCTCACCGAGTCCACCAGGGGGTGGAGCGCGAACGCCATGACCGCCCGGGACCGGGAGCCGCCGTCGACCGCCGCCAGCACCTCCCGCTCCACCGCCTTGACCGCGCCCACCAGGGCGCTGGCATGGTCAGGCAGCGGTGCCACGGGGACAGGATGCGCCCCATGGGCGTCGGCGAAACACGGCACCTCGACCACCGCGTCCGCGTCGAGCCCCGGCAGCGCGCCCCGGTTGCGCACATTGAGGATCAGCCGGGTGCGCCGGTCCCGCGCGATGGCCCGCATCAGGGCGAGCGCGACCTTCTCGTACCCGCCGGACTCCAGGTCGTCGGCGTCGCGCTCCTGACGCGCCCCCGTGGCCTCGCGGTTGTGCGCCATATAGGTGGCCTCGCGCTCCGCGCGCACCCGGTCCCAGGTGGTGAGCGCGGGCGTACCCGGCCGCGCCATCACCCCGTAGAACCCCTCCTGCTGCTCGCGCAGAAAGGCGCCACGGGTCCGCTCGGCCGCGCGGTAGGCGGCGACCGTCTCCCGGTTGAAGTAGTAGTAGTGCAGATACTCGTTGGGGACCGCGCCCAGCGACTGGATCAGCTCGGCACCGAAAAGCCTGCCCTCCTCGAAGGAGGTCAGCCGCTCCGGATCGGCCAGCAGCTCCGGCAGCGCGTCGCGGCCCGCGATCCGCACGCCGCGCAGCCAGCCGAGGTGGTTGAGCCCGGCGTAGTCGAACCACGCCGTGTCCACCTGGTCGGCGGCCACCCCCACCGCCCGCGCCACCCGGCGCCCCAGCCCCACCGGGGAGTCACAGATCCCGATCACCCGGTCGCCCAGCAGCCGGGACATCGCCTCGGTCACCAGCCCGGCGGGATTGGTGAAGTTGATGACCCAGGCGTCGGGCGCCAGCGCCGCGACCCGGCGGGCCAGGTCCAGCGCGACCGGCACGGTCCGCAGCCCGTAGGCGATGCCCCCGGCGCCGACCGTCTCCTGCCCCAGCACCCCCTCCGCCAGCGCGACGCGCTCATCGGTGGCCCGCCCCTCAAGACCGCCCACGCGGATGGCGGAGAAGACGAAGTCGGTGCCGCGCAGGGCCTCGTCCAGATCGGTGGTGGCGGTGACCCGGGGCGCGTCGGCCACCCCGTCGGCCTGGTCGGCGAGGACGCGGGCGATGGCGGAGAGCCGGGCCGCGTCGACGTCATGGAGGACGAGTTCACCGACCCGGCCCTCCTCCCGGTCGGCGAGCAGCGCCCGGTAGACCAGCGGCAGCCGGAAGCCCCCGCCACCGAGGACCGTGAGCCTCATGACGTCACCTCCCCGCCGGGGAAGGAGTCGACAACCGGCGCGCACCCGCGGCACCGGACGGATGGGAGTCCTCGCTCAGTCAGCACACCGGCACGCTACCCGCCCCGCGGCCTCGTCGTGTCCGCGAGGCAGCGCCGTCCAAGTCACCCCAGGTGAGCAGGGACGAGGTGATCACGGGCATACGGTGACGAGGGCGCGCGCCGGTCGGGCGCGACGCCCCGGGGGCCGTTCCGCGCCGACCGGGCGGGAGCGGCTCCCCGGCGGTCAGTCGGGCGGAGTGACGAGCCCGAAGGCGTGGAGCAGGCGCTGGGCCGCCAGCGTCGGCGTCAGTGAGCCCTCGCGTACCTCACGCTCCAGCTCCGGGGTGAGCGCGCGCACCTCCGGATGGGCCCGCAACCGGTCCAGCACGGTCTCCCGCACCATCGACCAGGTCCAGTCGATCTGCTGGTCACGGCGTTTCGCGGCGAGCAGCCCGGCCGAGTCCAGCCGGGCGCGGTGCTGCTCGACCCGCTCCCACACCGCTTCCAGACCGGTGGACTCACGGGCACTGCACGACAGCACCGGGGGAGTCCACACCGCGTCCGCCGGGTGCATCAGCCGCAGCGCCCCCGTCAGTTCGCGCGCCGCCGCGCGCGCGTCGCGCTCATGCGGCCCGTCGGCCTTGTTCACCGCGATCACATCGGCCAGTTCCAGGACGCCCTTCTTGATGCCCTGGAGCTGGTCCCCGGTGCGCGCGAGGGTGAGCAGCAGGAAGGTGTCGACCATGTTGGCGACGGCCGTCTCCGACTGGCCCACCCCCACCGTCTCCACCAGCACCACGTCATACCCCGCCGCCTCCATCACGACGATGGTCTCCCGCGTCGCCCGCGCCACCCCGCCGAGCGTCCCCGACGTCGGGGACGGGCGCACAAACGCCGCCGGATCCGTGGCCAGCCGCTCCATCCGGGTCTTGTCCCCCAGGATCGAGCCGCCGGTCCGGCTGGAGGACGGGTCGACCGCGAGGACCGCGACCCGGTGGCCCAGCCCGGTGAGCAGGGTGCCCAGCGCGTCGATGAAGGTCGACTTGCCCACCCCCGGGACCCCGCTGATCCCCACCCGCCGGGCGGCGCCCGCGTACGGGGTCAGCTCGGTCAGCAGCCGCTGCGCCAGCTCCCGGTGGTCGGCGCGGCTGGACTCCACCAGGGTGACGGCCCGCGCGATCCAGGCGCGCGAGCCCTCCCGTACGCCTGTGACGTAACTGTCGACATCGATCAGCCGTGGCATGGGCTCACAACTCGTGGCCGAGAGCGGCGGCCAGGGTCGTCAGCAGATCGTGCGCGGCGTCCGGGATCACCGTGCCCGGCGGGAAGACCGCCGCCGCGCCCATCTCCCGCAGCGTGGGCACGTCCTGCGGCGGGATCACCCCGCCGACCACGATCAGGATGTCCTCCCGGCCCTCGGCCGCCAGCTCCTCCCGCAGCGCGGGCACCAGGGTGAGATGGCCCGCCGCCAGCGAGGAGACCCCGACGATATGGACATCGGCCTCCACCGCCTGCCGGGCCACCTCACCGGGGGTCTGGAAGAGCGGGCCGACATCGACGTCGAAACCGAGGTCGGCGAAGGCGGTCGCGATCACCTTCTGCCCCCGGTCATGGCCGTCCTGGCCCATCTTGGCCACCAGGATGCGCGGACGGCGGCCCTCCGCCTCCTCGAACGCCGTCACCAGCGTCCGGGTGCGCGCCACCGCCGGGGACTGACCCGCCTCGTTGCGATACACACCGGAGATCGTACGGATCTGGCCCGCGTGCCGTCCGTACACCTTCTCCAGGGCGTCGGAGATCTCCCCGACCGTCGCCTTGGCACGGGCCGCGTCCACCGCGAGCGCCAGCAGATTGCCCGACAGGTCCTGACCGCCATGACCGCTCCCGCGCTCGGCGGCCCCCGTCAGCGCCCGCAGCGCGTCCTGGCAGACGGCCTCGTCCCGCTCCTCGCGCAGTCGGCGCAGCTTGGCGATCTGCTGCGCCCGCACCGAGGAGTTGTCCACCTTCAGCACCTCGATCGCCTCGTCGGAGTCCACCCGGTAGGTGTTGACGCCGACCACCGGCTGACGGCCGGAGTCGATCCGGGCCTGGGTGCGGGCGGCGGCCTCCTCCACCCGGAGTTTGGGGATGCCCGCGTCGATGGCGCGCGCCATGCCCCCGGCCGCCTCGACCTCCTCGATATGCCGCCAGGCCCGCCGCGCCAGATCGTGGGTGAGCCGCTCCACATAGGCACTGCCGCCCCAGGGGTCGATCACCCGGCAGGTCCCCGACTCCTGCTGGATCAGCAGCTGGGTGTTGCGGGCGATCCGCGCGGAGAAGTCGGTGGGCAGCGCCAGTGCCTCGTCCAGCGCGTTGGTGTGCAGCGACTGGGTGTGGCCCTGGGTGGCGGCCATCGCCTCCACACAGGTGCGGGTCACGTTGTTGAAGACGTCCTGCGCCGTCAGCGACCACCCCGAGGTCTGGGAGTGGGTGCGCAGCGACAGCGACTTGGGGTTCTTCGGGTCGAAGGTCCGCACCAGCTTGGCCCAGAGCAGCCGGGCCGCCCGCAGCTTGGCGATCTCCATGAAGAAGTTCATCCCGATCGCCCAGAAGAACGACAGCCGGGGCGCGAACGCGTCCACGTCCAGACCGGCGCCGATCCCCGCCCGCAGATACTCCATCCCGTCCGCGAGGGTGTACGCCAGCTCCAGGTCGGCCGTGGCCCCGGCCTCCTGGATGTGATAGCCGGAGATGGAGATGGAGTTGTAGCGGGGCATCCGCCGCGAGGTGTACTGGAAGATGTCGGAGATGATCCGCATCGAGGGCGCGGGCGGATAGATATAGGTGTTGCGGACCATGAACTCCTTGAGGATGTCGTTCTGGATGGTCCCGGCCAGCTTCTCCGGCGCCACCCCCTGCTCCTCGGCGGCCACGATGTACAGCGCCAGCACCGGGAGCACCGCCCCGTTCATCGTCATCGACACGCTCATCCGGTCCAGCGGGATGCCGTCGAAGAGCTGGCGCATGTCGTAGATCGAGTCGATGGCGACCCCGGCCATGCCCACATCCCCGGTGACCCGGGGGTGGTCGCTGTCATAGCCCCGGTGGGTGGGCAGGTCGAAGGCGACCGAGAGCCCCTTCTGGCCGGCCGCCAGATTGCGGCGGTAGAAGGCGTTCGACTCCTCGGCGGTGGAGAACCCGGCGTACTGACGGATGGTCCACGGCTGGTTGACGTACATCGTCGGGTACGGTCCGCGCAGATAGGGCGCGACGCCCGGATAGGTGGCCAGGAAGTCCAGCCCCGCCAGGTCGCGCTCGGTGTAGAGCGGTTTGACGGGGATGCCCTCCGGGGTCTGCCACACCAGGTCGCCGTCGCCACGGCCGGTGGACTCCTTGACCGCCGTGCGCCACTGGTCCTCCGTGGCCTGCGGCGGCGCGCCCCGCAGCGGGACGTCCTGGAAGTCGGGGATACGCATCAGGCCACTCCGATCCGGTCGAGTGCGGCGGTGAGCAGGGCGACCGCGTCCGAGCCCAGGGAGACGAACGCGTCCACGCCCGCCTCCTCCCAGCTCTCCCGCTGGTCCCCGGGGCGCCCGGCCAGATAGATCTGCCGGGCCCCGGCGGCCTTGAGGGCCACCGCGACGGGGGCGGCCAGCTCGGCGTAGAGCGCGTCGCTGGAACAGATACAGGCCAGGTCGGCGCCGCTGGCGGCGAAGGCGTCGGCGGCCGTGGTGGCGTCCACGGAGACCGGGTCGTGGACGGGTTCGATCCCGCCCGCCTGGAACAGGTTGGCGGCGAACCCGGCGCGTGCGGTGTGCGCGGCGGCCGGTCCCAGCGCGGCGAGGAAGATCCGGGGACGCGCGCCGGTCGCGGCCAGATGGGCGTCCGAGCGGGCCCGCAGCGCCTCGAAGGGCTCGTCGCGCCTGACCTTCGGCAGCCCGCCGCCCGGTGCGGCGGGGGCCGGGTCGCGCACCACCGGATCCTCGGTGAGCAGCGGGAACTCGCTGACACCGGTCACCGGTTCCCGGCGGGTCGCCAGCTTGCGCCGCCGCTCCCGCCAGGTCGCGGCCGTGCGCTCGGCGACCAGGCCCGAGCGGAGCGCCGCCGCCTGCCCGCCCGCGCGCTCGATCTCCTGGAACCACGCCCAGGCGGCGTCCGCGAGGTCCTCGGTGAGCCGCTCCACGTACCAGGAGCCCCCGGCGGGGTCGGCGACCCGGCCCACATGGGACTCCTCCACCAGGATGGTGGAGGTGTTCCGGGCGATCCTGCGGGCGAAGGCGTCGGGCAGTCCGAGCGCGTGGTCGAAGGGGAGGACGGTCACGGCGTCGGCGCCGCCGACCCCCGCCGCCAGCGAGGCGACCGTCGTACGGAGCATGTTCACCCACGGGTCGCGCCGGGCCATCATCACCGGCGAGGTCACCGCGTGCTGCCGCTGGCCGCCCGCCGCCGGGGCGCCGCAGACCTCGGCGACGCGGGCCCACAGCAGCCGCGCGGCCCGGAACTTGGCGATGGTCAGGAACTGGTCGGCGGTGGCCGCGTACCGGAACTCCAGCTGTCCGAGGGCCGCTTCGACATCCAGACCGGCGTCGGTCAGCGACCGCAGCAGGGCGGTGCCGGTCGCCAGTGAGCAGCCCAGTTCCTGCGCGGCCGAGCCGCCCGCCTCGTGGTAGAGGAGCGCGTCCACGGTCAGGGCGCGCAGCCCCGGGTGCGAGGTGTGGCAGCGCCGGGCCAGCGAGACCGCCGAGGCGGTGAGCGCCTCGACGGCGTCATGGGCGCCGGTCCGGGCGGCGTGGCCCAGCGGGTCGGCGCCGAGGTTGCCGAGCGGGGTGGCGGTACCGCGCTCCTCGGCGAGCCGCAGGAAGGCTCCGGCCGCCTCCTCGGTCCGTGGTCCGGCGTCGAGGACGACGGGCGCCAGATCGAGGTAGACGCCCTTCAGGGCGGTGGCGAGCCCGTCGACCGGGATCCCGCTGTCCCCGAGGGAGAGCCAGAGCGCGGCGACACCGTTCTCCAGATCGGAGAGGATCGCCTCGTTGGTGCGGACCGGGTCGGGCCGGTCATGGCGCTGGCGCACCTCCCAGCCGTCGGCGGCGGTGCCCTCGGGCCTGCGGCCCCGGGTGAAGGGGGCGAAGCCGGGGAACCCGGTGGCGGCGTCCGTGGGGCGGGCGGCGGTTGCGGTGCTGGTCGTCGTTCCGGTGCCGGTAGTGGCTTCGGTGCTGGTCGCGCCGCCGGTTGAGGGCCCGGCGGCTGTCTCGGCCGTGTAGAGGGGGAGGACGGTGAGCCCGTCCTCCAGGACCGTGGCCAGCGCGCGTTCGGCCTCGGTGCTCGTTACGTCCTTGCCTGCCTTGCGCAGCACACCGGCGGCCAAGTCGCGCCATGTGGCCTGAGTGGCCTCCGCGAATTCGGCGGCCAGGGAGAACCCGTCATCGGGGAGGACCGTCATGTTTCCCGATGCTAGGGCAGCCCGCTGAAGGCACAGCAGGGTTGCCGCTTGTGACGTTGCTATCTAGGCGATGGCCTTGATAGTCGCCGGAGCATGGTCTACTCGCGAGTAGTCTTGACAATCGATGTTCTAGCTGGTCAACGGGCTGTCAACGGGCGTCCGCAGGGCCCCGCCCGGCTGGAGCGGGCGGGGCGCGGTGGTCGGCCTGGAGGTGGGCGGGGCGCGGCGCGTCAGCCGATCGGCTCCGGCAGGGGCACGACGTCGTACGCGAGGGAGATGGCATCCCCGGTCACCGGGTCGGCCAGCTCCACCCGCCAGTGGTCGGCGAACTGGTCGACCCCCTCCCGCATCGGGATCGTCCCCGAGACGAGGACCGTGCCCGGTGCCAGTTCCCCGCGCTCGCTCAGGACGCCCGCCCAGTAGCCGGGGGTGAGCAGTTCCGCGAGGGTGCCGTCCTGGATGAGCGACTCCTGACCGTCCCGCCCGGTCACCCAGGCCCGCAGGGTCAGCGAGTCCAGCCGGTCCTCGACGTCGGCCAGCCGCCAGGCGCGGCGGGCGAGCACGTCCGGCGCCGCGTTCTTGCTCCAGGCCACGCCGTGCACCTCCGGGGCGCGGTCGGTGTGGTCGTGGCGCTCGCCCTGCACTCCCTGATGTACGGTCCCCAGGCCGCCTTCATCGCCGAACAGTTCGACCCCAGGCTGCGCTACACCGGCTCGTCGCTCGCCTACACCCTCGCCGGGGTGATCGGCGGCGCGGTGGCACCCTTGCTCTTCACCGCGCTGCTGGACGCCTTCGACTCCTGGGTGCCGCTCGCGCTCTACCTCGCCCTGACCGCCGTGGTCACCGTGACCGGACTGCTGCTCGGCCGGGACGCCCCCGCCGAGGAACACCTTCCGGAGCCGATGGCGCGGGGCACACCCGCCACGACCGCCTCACACCCCTAGGGACACCCGATGCGTATCGCCCTCAGCCAGATCACCACCGGACCCGATCCGGCCGCCAACCTCACGGCCGTACGGGAGCTGACCCGGCGCGCCGCCGACGCCGGGGCCGCGCTCGTGGTCTTCCCCGAGGCCACCATGGCCTGCTTCGGCACCAGGCTGGCACCGCTCGCCGAACCCCTGGACGGGCCCTGGGCCACCGAGGTGCGGCGGATCGCCGCGGCGGCCGGGGTGGTGGTCGTCGCCGGGATGTTCACCCCCGCCGACGGGGGCAAGGTCACCAACACCCTGCTGGCGACCGGGCCCGGCGTCGAGGCGTCCTACGACAAGATCCATCTCTACGATGCCTTCGGCTTCACCGAGTCCGCCACCGTCGCCGCCGGGTCCGATGTGGTGACCATCGAGGTCGCCGGGGTCACGGTCGGCCTCGCCACCTGCTACGACGTCCGCTTCCCCGAACTGTTCCGGGCGCACGCGGACGCCGGGGCGCGGCTCAGCCTGCTCCCCGCCTCCTGGGGCGACGGGCCGGGCAAGCGCGACCAGTGGGAGCTGCTGATCCGCGCCCGCGCGCTGGACGCCACGCTGTGGGTCGCGGCGGTGGACCAGGCGGACCCGGCCGCGTCCGGGCTGGCGGTGGAGCCCCGCACCCCGGCCGGGATCGGCCACAGCGCGCTCATCGGTCCGGACGGGACGGTACGGGAGCGGCTGGAGTCCGCCCCCGGGCTGCTGATCGCCGATGTCGATGTCACGGAGGTGGACGCGGTACGGGCGGCGGTGCCGGTGCTGGCCAACCGCAGGCTGTAGGGCGGCGGGGGCCCAGGCACCCGAGCCCTTCCGGCCGGGCCGGAGGGCGGTCTCCCGGTGCCCGGCGCTGTGCGGGGGGCCTGTGACGTGGGTGGGTCTGGGCAGGGCCGGATGGGTCCGCGTGGCCCGACGGGTACGGTCCGTTCACGCGGTCCACGTCGGCCGTCGGTGCCGGCCCGCCCCTTGTCACCCGTACCCGGACCGGCGGACACCGGCCCGGGTACGGGTCAAGACCGGGCCCGCCCGCGTCACGCGCGGGCCCCGCCCGCGTCACGCGGCGGACCGTCTCAACCGGCCAGCAGGACCCTCAGTGTCGACTCCAGATGGCCGTCGATCGCCGCGCACGCGGCGGGCGCGTCCCCGGCCTCGATCGCGGAGAGGATCGCCTGGTGCTCCTCCAGCACCGCCTCCTGGCGGCCCTGCTGGTTGAAGAGCGCCACCACCCCGGCGCGGATCTGACGGCTGCGCAATCCCTCGTAGTGCCGGACGAGCAGGGCGTTGCCCACGGCCGCCACCAGGGTGGCGTGGAAGGCGTGGTCCACCGCGATGAACTCGCGCGCGGACTCCGGTCCGCTCAGCACCCGCTGCCGCTCCAGCAGGGCGGCCAGCTCCGCCACGGGCGCGCGCTCCTCGGCGATCACCCGCTCGGCCGCGTACCGCTCGACGATCCCGCGCAGCTCCATCAGCTCGCCGATCTCCCGCCCGGTCAGCGGTACGACCTGGGCGCCCCGCTTGGGCACCAGCCGGACCAGGTCCTCCGCCGCGAGCAACAACAGGGCCTCGCGGATCGGTGTGCGCGAGACTCCGATGCGATCCGCGAGCTCCTGCTCCGACAGGAACGTGCCCTGTGTATCGGGGTCGGTGAGCACGTGCTCCTTGAGAAACGCGTACGCCTTGTCCCGGCCCGACACCACGGTCTACCCCCAGTGATTGCATACAACGGGTATACAGGCGCTATCACGCCGTCATACGCGGGTGCCGTGGATGCCCGGGAGCCGCGGTACGGGGGCGGGCGGGGCCAGGTGGGTCTCCGGGGCCCCACCCGGGCCCCAGGGGCGTGCCACGGAGGGGCCGCACCGGACCACGGCGGCCTGCGGCCCACCGTACGGCCCCCTCGGGGGACGCCGTGACGGACCCGGGCGCGAGCGCCGCGGGAGGGCGCGCGGCGTCCGTTCGCACGCGGCTCCTGTGCCGCGTCCGGGTGGCCCCCGGCGTGTTCCGGCTCGCCGGGGGCCGGGCCCCGGGTCAGCCTGGAGGGGGCGTGCGCGTCAGCGGCGCCCCACGCCCCACAAGCGCGCCATGGAGCCGCCGCGCCGGGGACCGCCGGGAGGAGCGAGGAGTCAGGTGAACGACAGCGAGCAGCCCCCACAGCCGGTGGTGGTCACGATCACCGGGTGCTCGAAGGAGGACGCCGACACCGTCTTCCGCGTCCTGGGCCGGTCCTACGCCTCCGACCGTGCCGTCGACGACATGCCCGAGTACATGGCGCGGGACCACCCGACGGTCTGGACGGCGACCTTCGATATCACCGACTCCCGGATCGTCACCGGCCCCGCGGTGCTCGCGGCCCCGGTCACGGCCGAGGCGCAGGGCGGCTACTGGGCGGTGGACCGGATGCGCGCGACCCTGGCGGCGGCCTTCGAGGTCCATGACGAGGGCACAGCGGCGGGCGACCAGGAGAAGGACGTACAGCTCCGGCTGGAGAGCGGACACCACGGCCGTCCGGCCCCCGCGGGCACGAGCGAGTAACCGGCCGCCGTCCCCGTCACCCGCGCCGTGCGGTCCCGGGTGCCCTCCCGTGCCGGGCGGGATCCGGGATTCCGAGACAGGAGGAGCCCTCCCATGCCCATCGCCACCGTGAACCCCGCGACCGGGGAGACCATCCGGTCCTTCGAGCCGCTGGAACCGGAGGACATCGAGTTCCGGCTGGCCCGTGCCGCCGACACGTTCCGCGCCTACCGCACCACGGACCTGCCCGCCCGCGCCGACCTCCTCGGCCGCGCCGCCGACCTCCTCGCGGCCGACGAGGAGCCCATCGCCCGCACGATGACCACCGAGATGGGCAAGCCCCTGGCCGCCGCCCGCGCCGAGGCCGCCAAGTGTGTGAAGGCGATGCGCTGGTACGCCGCGCACGCGGGGGAACTCCTCGCCGACGAGCACCCGGCCGCCGCCGATGTGACCGACTCCGGCGCCGCGCGCGTCGTGGTCCGCTACCGGCCGCTCGGTACCGTCCTGGCCGTCATGCCCTGGAACTTCCCGCTCTGGCAGGTCATCCGGTTCGCCGCGCCCGCGCTGATGGCGGGCAACACCGTCCTGCTCAAACACGCCTCCAACGTGCCGCAGACCGCGGTCTACCTGGAGGAGCTGTTCCATCGCGCGGGCTACCCCGAAGGCTGCTTCCAGACGCTGCTCATCGGCTCTGCCGCCGTCGAGGAGGTGCTGCGCGACCCCCGGGTCGCCGCCGCGACCCTCACCGGCAGCGAACCCGCGGGGCGTTCGGTCGCCGCCATCGCGGGCGACGAGGTGAAGAAGACCGTCCTGGAACTCGGGGGCAGCGATCCCTTCGTGGTGATGCCGTCAGCCGACGTGGCGGCCGCCGCCGCGACGGCCGTCACCGCCCGGGTGCAGAACAACGGCCAGTCCTGCATCGCGGCCAAGCGGTTCATCGCGCACGCCGAGGTGTACGACGAGTTCTGCGAACGGTTCACCGAGGGGATGCGCGCCCTGACGGTCGGGGACCCGATGGACGCCGCCACCCAGGTGGGCCCCCTCGCCACGGAACAGGGGCGCGCCGATCTCGAACGGCTGGTCAAGGACGCCCTGGAACACGGCGCGAGGGCGCTGTGCGGCGGCCACCGCCCGCTGCGCCCCGAACGGGGCTGGTACTACGAACCCACCGTTCTCGCCGGGGTCGACGCGACCATGCGCATCCACCGCGAGGAGGCGTTCGGCCCGGTCGCCACCGTCTACCGGGTGCCCGGCCGGGAGCGCGCCATCGCCCTCGCCAACGACACGCCCTTCGGGCTGAGTTCCAGCGTCTGGACCCGGGACGAGGACGAGATGGCCCACTTCGCCCGCGATATCGAGGCCGGTGGTGTCTACTTCAACGGCATGACCGCCTCCCATCCCGCCCTCCCCTTTGGCGGAGCCAAACGTTCCGGCTACGGCCGGGAGCTGTCGGGCCATGGGATCCGCGAGTTCTGCAACATCACCACGCTCTGGTACGGCGCCGGGGAGGACTGACGATCCCGCCACCGGCGGAGCACGGGAGGGCGCGGGGCTGGAGGACCGCGCGGTACAGGCGCGCGCCTCCGGCCGCCGCACGCGTCCCTGGTGGCGCACCTGTCCTTGGTAGCGCGTGTGTCCTTGGTGGCGCGCCGCCGGGACCGGCCTCGGCCTCCGTCCCTCGTTCAGCCCGCCGCCGCCAGCACCGCCCGGCCGCCGAGGGCCGCCGAGAACTGCCGGACCACCGGATCGAGCCCGTCGGCCGCCTCCGGCGCCAGGGCCACCGAGCCGTCCTCCCGTACGGAGATATGCCGGTCGAGGGTGAACCAGCCCTGCACCACATGGGTCGCCCCCATGGAGGAGAGCACCGGCCGCAGCGCGTAGTCGATGGCCAGGACGTGCGCGATCGACCCTCCGGTCGCCAGTGGCAGCACCGTCTTGCCCGCCAGCGCGAACTGGGGCAGCAGGTCCAGGAGCGCCTTCAGCACCCCGGAGTAGGCGGCTTTGTAGACGGGTGTCGCGATCACGACCCCGTCGGCGCGCTCGATGAGCGCCGCGGCGGCCCGGATGGCGGGGTGCCCGGTGTCCGCGCCCATCAGCGCCTCGGCGGGCAGCGTACGGACGTCGAGGGGAAGCACCTCATGCCCCTCGGCGGCCAGCCGGGCGTCGAGATGGCGGAGCAGACGTGCGGTACGGGAGCGGGCGGACGGGCTTCCGGATATGGATACGACAACGGCCATGGGAGATCCTTCGGCAGGACGGAGTCTGGACGCGCGCTGTGCTCGCCGGGGGCGGGGGTACGGGCGGGGGAAGTCGTGGCGCGGTGCGAGAGGCGCGGTGCGAGAGGCGCGGTGCGGAGAGGCGGGGACGGGCGGCGTGGGAACCGGAGATCTCGGGAAACGGGAAACGGGAGACCGGGAACCCACCGACGCGCTGGGAGGCGCGCGGGAGGCGGCGGCCCGGGACGACCGGCCGCGGGACCGGGCGACCGGATGCCGGTGGCGCCCCGGCCGCCTGGTCAGCGGCCCGGGAGCGGTGCGGGCACGACGGTCCGTACGGCACCGCGCGGCGCGGTGAGCGGGTCCCGTCTAGCGGGACGCACGACGGTGACAGCAGGCGCTGGAGACACGCGCGAGGGCGATATGACATCGCCGGGTGAGGTCGATTCCCGTCCGCATGCCCTCGATTGCAGCAAGGCGGGATCAGCTCCGTCAAGGGACGGCTGACCGCCCCCGTCCATCGCGTGGTCTCGGGGGGGGTGCCTCGAAGGGGAGCGCCGCCGGTCGTGGGACGGGGGCCGGCACGGGGGGTTCCGTCGGCGTACGCGGCACGGCGTACGGGCAGGGGGTGCGGCGGCGTCCGCGTACGGCTTCGCGCGGGGTGGGGCGGGCGCCCTGGTGGCGCGCGGACCGGGGGAACGGAACGGACGGCGGCCCGGCCGGAGCGCCCTGGCGGGCGGTCCGGCCGGGTGGGCGTCTTTAGAGACCCTGCCAGTCGGGCTTGGCCGCGTACGTGGCGCGGAAGTAGTCCGCGAGCTTGAGACGGGACGCGGCGGCCTCGTCCACGACCACGGTGGCGTGCGGGTGGAGCTGGAGCGCCGAGGCGGGGACCAGGGCCGAGAGCGGGCCCTCGACCGAGAGCGCGACCGCGTCCGCCTTCGCCTCGCCCGTGGCGAGGAGCACCAGGTGGCGGGCCTCCAGGATGGTGCCGATGCCCTGGGTGATCACATGGTGGGGAACCTCGTCGAGGCTGTCGAAGAACCGCGCGTTGTCCTTGCGGGTCTGCTGCGTCAGCGTCTTGATCCGGGTCCGCGAGGCGAGCGAGGAACACGGCTCGTTGAAGCCGATGTGTCCGTCCGTGCCGATGCCGAGCAGCTGGAGGTCGACGCCGCCCGCCTCGCCCAGGGCGCGGTCGTACTCCTCACAGGCCGCCGCGACGTCCTCGGCGCTGCCGTCGGGACCCATGAACGAGGACTCGGGCAGCCCCAGCGGCTCGACGACCTCGCGCAGTACCACCGAGCGGTAGGACTCGGGGTGGCCCTGCGGCAGCCCCACGTACTCGTCGAGCTGGCATATCCGGGCCCGCGTGACATCGACCTCGGCGCCGCGCACCTTGGCGGCGAGGGCTTCGTAGATCGGCAGGGGGGTCGAGCCGGTGGCCACGCCCAGGAGGGCGTCGGGCTTACGGCGGAGCAGTCCCGCCATGGCCTCGGCGATGAGCTCGCCGCCCGCGGCGGCGTCCGGAACGATGACAACTTCCACGAAGATCCCTGTCCCTGTGTATGCGTCTCGATATACGCAATGGTGTAGACCAATCTAGCGGGTGACCGGGGGTTCTGTCGCGCACACGATCAGGTGCGCGGACCGTCCGGCCGCCTGGTCGGGGCGTTGCGAAGACCGTGGGGGCGCTGGTCGGGGCTCCTTCCGTGCCGGGGGCGGTCGCCGGGTGGCGGCCGGGGTCGCGGCGGCGTGAACGCCCCTGGCGGGGGCGGGTCCGCCCCCGCTGCCGGGGGTGGGTCGCTCGGGCCGGGTGGACTCCCGCCGTGCGGGCCACGCCCCGGCGGATGCGCGCCGTCGCGCCTGGCGCGCGGTGTGTCACGCCGTGCGGCGCTGTCACGGGGCGCGTGTCCGCCACGCGCGCCGTCGGCGCGGACCCTCACCACCCCAGAGTAGGAGGAGCCGCCCCCGACGGCCCCCGCGCGACCGCCGCCTTCCGCGCGGCCCGCCGGACGGGCGGGACCCGTGCCGGCGCCGACCACCACGCGGACATCCGCGTCGATGACCCATTCCTGCCGCCGGGGTGGGCGCGGGGCGGGCCGGCCGATTCCCGCGTGATGGCCGCCGGTGGCCACGGGGTGACCCGGTCGTGCCGGAACGGGGTGCGTTCCGTTCCGCCACGGTTGCCGCGTGGGAGTGATGCCGGGAGTCACGCCGGGGCGCGCGGCTTCCCGTCCGCACGGCTGTGGCGCCGGGGCCCGCGTCCGATCGCGCGCGTACGGCGCCTGGTGGCGGACGAGGCGCGTGGGGCGTGCGGGGCGCGGTCAGAACAGAGGGAGCTGTCCCGGGAAGGAGGGGACGACCGCGCCGTCGAGGGAGGGCTGGAGCGCCGACGCGTACGGGGCCTGGCGGCGCGAGCCCGGACAGGAGACCAGTTCCGCCGACGCCCGTGTCGCCGCCGGGTCATGACGCGCGAATCGCCCGGCGACGACGGCGATCTCACGGTGGCAGACCGGGCACAACCGGCGGGGTGCGGACATGCGCCCAGTGTGCCAGCCCGCCCGCTCCCCGACGCCGTTCCCCCTCGCTCCCCGACGCCGCGCCCCCACGGTCCCGCGCTCCGGGAGGCCCGGGGCCGTGTCCGCGAGGTCCCGCCTGGGCCGCATCGCCCACCACCTGGGCCTGGTCCCCGCCACCGTCCACAGCGTCCTGACCCGCTGTCGGCCGGCCCGCCCGACCCACCTCGACCGCGCGACCGGACAGGCCCTACGTGCCGTGTGGCCGCCGCCGTCGGGGATGGTGCCGGGCTTCTTGATGTCGGTGTGGACGAGTGCGCCCGGGCGGGTGCGTCCGCGGCGGCCTCCATGAGGCGGGCCCGTGCGGCGACAATGGGCCGGTGACGTACCGCTATCGCGTACTCGGCCCCACGCGGGCCATCCGGCCCGACGGCTCCGAGGCCGCCCTCGGCGGCACCCGGCTGCGGGCGCTGCTCGCCGCCCTCGCGGCGGGCGGCGGGCGCACGGTCGGGACCGGGGAGCTGGCCGCGCGGGTCTGGGGCGAA
>NZ_JBHVHF010000153.1:0-18757 GCF_042800315.1 Streptomyces sp. NPDC057638 | reverse complement strand
GCCGGGGAGAACGCCGGGCTCCGGGCGCCCGGCCAGGACTGGGCAGCCCGGGTAGCCCCGGGCGATCCCGGTTCATGGGCGGACGGTCGCCCGCTCACCCCAGTGCCGAACCCTGCTTCCACCGCTCCCAGGTGAGGTTCCAGCCACTGAGTCCGTTGTTCGCGGCGACGATCCGTTCCTTGGAGTTGACGACCTCGATCACGTCCCCGATCAGGGTCCGGTCGAAGAACCAGCCCGCCGGGGTCGACCCACCGCCGCCTTTCACATCGCGCAGCCCGACACAGCCGTGGCTGACGTTGGTCTGGCCGAAGACATCGCGCGAGGCCCAGTAGTTGCCGTGGAGGAAGGTCCCGGACCGGGTGAGGCGCATGGCGTGCGGGACGTCCTTGATGTCGTACTCGCCGCCGAAGCCGACGGTGTCCCCGTCCATCCGGGTCACCTCGAACATCTCGCTGACGACCATCTTCCCGTTGTACGTGGTCGACTTGGCGGATCCCGCGGTGATGGGCACGGTGGCGATCAGCCCGCCGTCACGCCACACCCGCATGGTCTTGGCCTCGGCGTCCACCTGGGAGACCTGGTGGCGGCCGACGGTGAAGGAGGCGGTGCGCCGCTGGACCCCGTAGGAGCCGGGCGCGCCCTGGACGTCACGGAGCTGGATGTCGACGGTGACCGTGGTGCCGGGGGCCCAGTACCGCTCGGGGCGGAAGTCGAGCCGGTCGGCGCCGAACCAGTGGCCGACGATCTCCACCGGGGGGTCGGAGGTGACCCGGATGGCGCGCTGGACGGCGGCCTGGTCCTGGATCTTCCGGTTGAAGTTGACGGAGACGATCATTCCGGTGCCCACGGTGGAGCGGTTCTCGGGTTTGAAGTAGCCGATGAAACGGTGTTCGGGAACCACGGTGGTGAAGGTGGTGTGACGGGCCGAGCGGCGGCCGTGGCCGTCGAGCGCGACGGCGTCCACCCGGTACTTGGCGGCGGTGGCCAGCCGCGCGCCGGGGTGGGGGCGCCACCGGAGCCCGTCATGGGAGATGGTGCCGGGGATCGGGGTGGGCGCGTCGCTCTCGATCCGGGTGACCGCGACGCGCTCCAGCCGCCCCTCGTCCAGGCGCACCTCCAGCCGTCCGTCGGGTCCGATGTCCTTGGCGCCGTCCTCGGGGACGACCCGGATGGCCTCTTCGGCCGAGCGCGGTTTGCTCGCGATGTCGAGGGCGCCGCCCGTGCAGCCGGAGAGCCCGGTCACCAGCGCGGTCGAGGTCAGAGCGGCCAGGGCGGAGCGTCTCGCCCACTTCAGTACATGTCTCACAAACCACCCAACGAGCCGGGTCCCGGCGGGGAAACGTGGGCGGATTGGGGGCGGGCCGCCGCAGGGCAGAAAGGAGGGGGAGGGCACGCGCCGCGTGGAGCCGCCGGGACACCCCACGCCACCCCGCCACCAGGGGAGCGCGCCGGGTGCCGAAGCAGCGGCGGGAGGCCGGCCGATGGCGAGCACAGCGCGGGGGCGGCGGGAACCGGACGAGAGGTCCGCCGCACCGGGGAGTCCGCCCGCCCATGAGGGCCCGGGAGGCCCGCCCGCACCTGTGGCCCCAGCCGCACCACGAAGTCCGGCCGCACCTGTGGCCCCGGCCGCACCGGGGAGTCCGCCCGCCCCTGTAGCCCCGGCCGCACCGGGAAGCCCGGCCACCCCTGCGGCCCCAGCCGCCCCAAGGAGCCCGGCCACCCACGCCTCGGGGAACCCGGCGGCACACCGGGCCCCGCCCGCGCCCGGCCCCGTGGCTCCCCCCGCCACCCCCACCGTCTGGCCCGGCTCCGAGCACCCCCTCGGCGCCCGCTGCCGTACCGGCCCCGGCCGGGTCGCCGGGACCAACTTCTCCCTCTGGGCGGGCGGCGCCGAGGCCGTCGACCTCTGCCTCTTCGACGACGACGGCACCGAGACCCGGCTCCCGCTGACCGAGTGGACCCATGAGATCTGGCACGGCTTCGTCCCCGGCGTGCGCCCCGGTCAGCGCTACGGCTACCGCGTCCACGGCCGCTGGGACCCGTGGACCGGTGCCCGCTTCAACCCGGCGAAGCTGCTGCTCGACCCGTACGCCCGCGCCGTCGACGGCGAGTTCTCGCTCCCGCCGGAGGTCTACGGTCATGTGCGGGACTGGCCCGAGCGCCATGTCGCCGACACGGTACGGGACGACCGCGACTCGGCCCCGTACGTCCCCAAGGGCGTGGTCCTGCACGACGAGGCGCCCGGCGACGAGTGGCGCGACGACCGGCGGCCGAAGACGCCGTGGGCCGACACGGTCATCTACGAACTGCATGTGCGGGGCTTCACCCGGCGCCATCCGGGGATCCCCGAGGAGCTGCGCGGGACGTACGCGGGCCTGGCCCATCCCGCCGCCATCGAGCATCTGACCCGGCTCGGGGTGACGGCGGTGGAGCTGCTGCCGGTGCACCAGTACGCGCACGAGGAACATCTCGTACGGCGGGGACTGCGCAACTACTGGGGCTACAACTCCATCGGCTACTTCGCCCCGCACGCCGCCTACGCGGCCAGCGGCACCCGGGGGCAGCAGGTCACCGAGTTCCGCCGGATGGTGCGCGCCCTGCACGCGGCCGGGATCGAGGTGATCCTGGACGTGGTCTACAACCACACGGCGGAGGCAGGCGAGTTCGGGCCGACGCTCTCGCTGCGCGGCATCGACAACCGGGCCTACTACCGGCTGCCGTCCGACGCCCGTGGCTACACCGACTACACCGGCTGCGGCAACACCCTCCATGTGGTCCGGCCGCAGGTGCTGCGGCTGATCACGGACTCGCTGCGGTACTGGGTGACCGAGATGGGGGTGGACGGCTTCCGCTTCGACCTCGCGGCGGCGCTCGCCCGCTCGATGCACGACGTGGACATGCTCTCGCCGTTCCTGGCGGTGATCTCCCAGGACCCGGTGCTGCGCCGGGTGAAGCTGATCGCCGAGCCCTGGGACGTCGGCTCGGGCGGCTACCAGGTGGGGGCCTTCCCGCCCCTGTGGACAGAGTGGAACGACCGCTACCGGAATGCGGTACGGGACTTCTGGCGCGGCGCGCTCCCCGACGTCCGCGATCTGGGCTATCGGCTCTCCGGCTCCAGCGACCTCTACTCCTGGGGCGGCCGACGCCCCTACGCCTCGATCAACTTCATCACCGCCCACGATGGCTTCACCCTGCGTGACCTGGTCAGTTACCACCAGAAGCACAACGAGGACAACGGCGAGTTCAACCGGGACGGCTCCAACGACAACCGCTCCTGGAACTGCGGCGCCGAGGGCGAGAGCGACGACCCGGACATCACGGCGCTGCGCCGCCGCCAGATGCGGAACCTGCTCACCACCCTGTTGATGTCCACGGGGGTGCCGATGCTGGTCGCGGGTGACGAGTTCGGCCGCACCCAGGGCGGCAACAACAACGCCTACTGCCAGGACAACGAGACGAGCTGGCTCGACTGGTCGCTGCCCGACACCCCCGACGGGCGCGCCCTGCTCGACCTCACCACCCGGCTGCTCACCCTGCGCCGCACCCACCTCGTCCTGCGCCGCCGCGCCTTCTTCTCCGGCCGCCCCCACACCGACGACGGCCTGCGCGATCTGGCCTGGTTCCGCCCCGACGGCCAGGAGATGACCGAACCCGACTGGTACGCCCCCGCCGCCACCCTCACCTTCTACCTCTCCGGCCGCGACATCCCCGGCCGCGACGCCTACGGCCGCCCCCTCACCGACGCCAGCTTCCTGATCGTCCTGCACGCCTCCCACCAACCGGCGGACATCACCCTGCCGGGCCCGCCCTGGGCGTCCGCGTACACGACCGTCGTCGACACGACGGACGACGACCAGTCCACCGCCCCCGAACGCCGGTACGAGGGCGGACAGACCCTCCCGGTCGCCGCCCGCTCGGCGCTGGTCCTGCGGGTGGAGCGCGGCTAGGCCCCCGGGCGGTGGTCGGTGTCCATATGGCGGCGGAGCAGGACGCGCGCGTCGGTGGCGGCGGAGTGGTCGTGGGCGGTGCGGGCCTCGCGTTCGGCGCTGACGAGGTCGTCGCACTCCGGGCAGGTGGGCGGTTCGTCCATGACGGCTTCCTTGGGTTGTGCGCGGAGGATGCGGGCGGCGCGTACGTCGCGTACGGGCACGTCCCAGCGGGTCAGTTGCTTCTTCAGCCACGCGTCGGAGACACCGAACTCGGCGGCGAGGGCCTTGAGGGTCTCGCCCGCGCGGTAGCGGTCGATGACGGCCGCCTTCTCGGCATGGACGTGGTCACGTCCGGTACGGGGCACGGCGGTCACCGCTTCCTGAACTGAGGAGGGGAGTAGGGCTGTACGAGGAGGACCCGGGCCCGCTGCGGACAGATCGCGAGCGTGTAGCGGTCCGGCCCATCCGGAACCACCACGGACACCGGTACGCCCTGCTCCAGCCGAGCGAAGGCCGCCCGCTCCTCACCCGGGTCGTCACACCACACCCGGATCTCGGTCGGAGCATCCGGCACCGGCACCCGCCCCATCCGCATCAGCTCCGTGACCCACGGCGACACCTCCGGATCCGGATCCAACCGGTCCGCCACCCACCGCGCCCGCTGCCGCAGCCACACCAGCGCGTCTTCCTGAGACCGCGTCCGAGTCGTGTCGAGGATGTACGGCAGCACGGCCCCGCTCCCGTGCACCGGCCCCTCCACCAGCACATAACAGAGATACGAAACAGGTGGCTCGCTCACACCGCACCACCGTCCTCCAGCAACCGCTCCAACTCGGCGTCCAGCCGGGCCTGACGCGCCTCAGCCGCCAGCCTCCAACTCCACTCATCGACACAGTCGGCATCCCAGCGCAGCCACAGCAGCTCGAACCCGAGCCCCAGCCGCTCCTCCGCCGACCCCAGCGCGAGCCCGAGCCACACCACGAGCCGCCTCACGGCAACCGCCCCCAAGGGGTGCGAGGGGATGCCTCAACGGCTGGGGATCTGGTGCTCTTCGGCTCCATTGCCATACCTGGATCTTCCAACTCACAGGCAGGGCACTACAGGGATGGAACGTCCTACTTTGGCGCGCTAACGCGTGATCCCCAGGAACGTGGCCAGCGTGCGCAGCCCCGGTGGGTGTGGGGAGCCGTTCCACAGGTCGCGGACGATGGCCACCGCGAGTGTGTGGTGCCGCATCCAGGCCGGTGCGACCCGGCGCAGGCTCTCCAGCGTTCGGACCGCCCCGGTCGCGTCGCCCCGGTCGGTGTGCGCGCGGGCGACGTCCAGCAGGAGCCAGGTGCGCCACGACGGTGGGGTGTCCTTGCTGAGCCGCATCCCCTTGGCCAGGGCCAGGGCCTCCTCGGGGCGCTCGTGCTGGACGGCCAGTCGCACCCGTTCGATCCGCACGGACGACCGGCTGAAGACCGACACCAGCTTGCCGTCGACCGGCGGCGGCAGCCTGGCGAGGCGCCCGGCGGCCTTCTCCGCCTCCGTCATCATCAGGTTGGCCGTCTCATAGTCGTCGCTGCGCGCGTAGGACGTGGCGGCGGACATCAGCAGACCGCCCCACACCCGCACCCCCTCCGCCGTGTCCGTGTATCTCCCCTCGACACTGTCAGCGGCGTGAACGGCCAGGGCACGCGCGTCATCCAGCCGGGCCTGACGCTGATACGCCCAGGCCACCGAGTTCGCCACCATCGGCGCGAGCAGCGGATCCGACGACTGCCCAGCGGCCATATGGGCACGCTCCAGCGCCGACAGGGCGAGGTCGGTCTTCCCCAGCCGGACAGCCAGATGGCCGCCCAGTTGCAGCGCCTTGCCCAAGGCCGCCTGCCCCGCGGCGCGCTGCTCGGCGCTCCCCACGGCCGCCAGCAGCCGCGCGTCAGCGATCACACCCGGCAGCGCCTCCATGAGACGGCCGAAGTCCGCCGCGTGGTACAGCGTCCACCCGTCGGCCAGCTCCGCCCGCACCAGGGACAGCGACAGCCGCTCCACCCCCGTCGGCTCGACCGGGGGCGCGAACAACGGCGGCATGATCGCCCGCCGCACGGCCACCAGGTGCGGCGGATCCGCGTCACCACTCGACAGAGCCCCCGGAGGATCACCCAACAGGGCCGTCAACTCCACCCCCAGCCCACTGGCCAGCGCGTGCAGGGTCGGCAGCCTCGCACTGTGCTTCCGATGCTGCTCCAGCTTCCGGATCACATCCACACAGACCCCGGAACGCTCCGCCAAACCCTCCTGCGTCAAGCCAGCGAGACGACGCAGCCTTCCGACCCGGTCACCCACATGGTCAGCACCCATACCGACGAAGCTACGCCGTAGCGTGCCGCTGGAATGGCAGAAGAACCAGCACCACCCCAGACAGGACGCGGTATCCGTCATGCGTGGGGTACAGCGGCACAGCACGGACTCTCAACACCCCTTAACCGATTCCCCCGACGTCCCGTTGCGCGCGTTGGCCGGACGCTGTGGACTCCGCGCATGAGCGAGCGAGTTCTCTATCTGATCGCGTGTGCCGCCGGTCCCACCCAGTACATCGATGACGGCGTCCGCGCGGCGCGGCGCGCGGGCTGGGAGGTGTGTCTGATCCTGACGCCGTCCGCCGCCCGGTGGTGGCGGGAGCGGCTGGGTGAGCTGGTGGAGCTGACCGGGCGCCCGGTGCGGTCCCAGTACAAGTTGCCGGGTGAGGGGGACGCGCTGCCGAAGGCCGATGCCATGCTCGTGGCACCTCTGAGCTGTACGAGTCTGAACAAGTGGGGCGCGGGGATCGCCGACACCCTGGCGATCGGCCTGGTCTCCGAGGCGGTGGGCATGGGCATCCCCGTGCTGGCCATGCCGTACTTCAACCAGGCCCAGGGCCGCCAGCCCGCCGTGGCCCGCAGCATCGCGGACCTGCGCGCCCAAGGCGTCCACTACCTGGACGGCCCCGACGGCTACACCTCCCACCTGCCCCAACAGGGCAACCCGAAGGCGTTCCCCTGGGCCACCGCGCTCACCGCCACCGAGAAGGCGGCCTCTCAGCCACGCACCGCCCCGACGCAGACGAAGGCCACGACCCCATGACCCTCACCCAACGAGCCACTACCCTCCTCATCCGCACAGGCTGACCCGGAACACTTGAAAGGAGTCCTGCTGTGGCTGACGACCTGTCGGCGGTGGCGCGCTTTCTGTACGAAGCGGGCACGCTCAAGCACGCGCGCCGGACGGGCTGGTGGATGGCCGGGGTGCGCGATCCGGAGTCCGTGGCCGAGCACTCCTGGCGTACGTCTCTGATCGCGTCGGTCATCGCCAAGCTCGAAGGCGCCGACCCTGCGCGCGCCGCGTTCCTCGCCGTCTGGCACGACACCCAGGAGACGCGCACAGGCGATGTGAACCACCTGGGGAAGAAGTACTCCGCCCCGGCGGACCCTCGGGCGATCACCGCCGACCAGGTTTCCGGCATGCCGGAACTCCTGGCCGCGACCGTGCGGGAGCTGATCGAGGAGTACGAGGCCAAGGAGTCGCCGGAGGCGATCTGCGCGCGGGACGCGGACAAGCTGGAGTGCATGCTCCAAGGCATCGAGTACAGGGCTCAGGGGTACGAGAGCGCACAGCGGTGGATCGACAACAGCCGGGGCCGCATCGTCACCGAGACCGGCCAGCAGCTGGCGGACGAACTGCTGAGCCAGGGCCCGCTGGAGTGGCTGCGCGCCGCCCTTGGGGAGAAGCCGGACTCCTGAGGCGACCGGGTCCGGTCCCGGCCCGCGCACCCCGGCCCCGCCTACTCCTCCCGCCCCGTCTCCTCCCCCACCCACCCCAGATACGCCCGCGACCCCGCGTCCACCGGCAGCACGATCCACTGCGGCACGTCATAGCCGTGGGCGGCCACCACCCACGCCTCCAGTTCCGGGAGGCGTTCGCGGGTGGTCTTGTAGGAGATCCGCCATTCGCGCTCGCGCTGGATCTCGCCCTGCCAGCGGTAGACCGCCGTGACGGGGGCGTCGATATGGGCACAGGCCGCGAGGCGGCGTTCGACCGCGCCCCGGGCGAGGGCTTCCGCCGCCGTCTCGTCGTCGGTGGTGGTCTGGGCGATCACGACATCCGTTGCCACGGTGACTCTCCTCTGTCGGCCTCGAAGACCCTACCGAGGGGGCGCGGCGGCGGCCGGGGACACGCGCCGCCCGTGCCCCCGCGCACTGCCGTACCAGCCGGAACCAGCCCTCGCGCCCCACCGCGATTCCATGAGCGAAACAGCAGGCCAGCGCGGTGACCGGGCGCACATCACACGGAATAAGGGGTGAGTTCTGTCAGGTATGAACCGTACGCTCGCTCCTGATGTCCACCACACACATACCCCCCGAGCGCCGCTCCGCCGTCCGCACCCTGCTCCGGCTGTGGCCCTATCTGCGGCCCATTCGCGGCCGGTTCTTCCTCGCCGCGTTCGTCGCGATCGTGGCCTCCTGTCTGAGCCTGGTGATCCCGTTGATCCTGAAGTGGATCGTGGACGGGCCGATCGCGGACCGGGATCCCGGCGGGGTGTGGCTGGGGGCGCTGGGGCTGCTGGTGCTCGGGCTCGCGGAGGCGCTGCTCTTCGGGTTCCGGCGGTGGCTGGTGGCGCGGCCGATGGCGAGCGTCGAGGCGTCGATGCGGGGGGATCTGTACGGGCATCTCCAGCGGCTGCCGATCGCGTTCCACGACCGGTGGGCGTCGGGGCAGATGCTGTCGCGGGCGACCAGCGATCTGATGCTGATCCGGATGTTCCTGACCTTCCCGCTCACCTTCCTGGTGGTCAACGGGACCACCATCGCGGTGGGCTTCGTGATCCTGATGATGCAGGAGTGGACGCTGGGGCTGGTGCTGCTGGCGCCGGTCGTGCCGCTGGTGGTGCTGTGTGCCGCCTTCGAGAAGCGGTTCTCGGTGGCGGCACGGCGGGCCCAGGACCAGGTGGGCGATCTGACGACGGTGGTCGAGGAGAGCGTCCTCGGCATCCGGGTGATCAAGGGCTTCGGCCGTCACCGCAGCCAGGAGCGCGCCTTCCGCGAGATGGCGGGCCAGTTGCGCGGCACCGAGCTGCTCAAGGGGCGGCTGCTGGCGGGCATCTGGGCGCTGATCACGATCATCCCGGAGCTGGCGGTCGGCGCGGCCCTGGTGCTCGGTACGGTCCAGGTCGCGGACGGTGATCTGTCGGCGGGCACGCTGGTGGCGTTCCTCTCCACGGCGCTGGCGCTGCGCTGGCCGGTGGAGTCGATCGGTTTCCTGCTCGCGATGAGCCAGGAGGCCGCCACCTCGACGGAACGGTTCTTCGAGGTGATGGACGAGCAGCCGGAAGCGGAGACGGCGACTGGGGAGAGAGCGGGGGCCGGTGCCCCTGGCGGTATCCGCTTCGACGGCGTCCGGTTCCGCTTCCCCGACGCGGCGGCCGGTTCCACCCCCGTACTCGACGGCATCGACCTCGTCATACCGACCGGCCAGACGCTCGCGCTCGTCGGCGCCACCGGCAGCGGCAAGACCGCGCTGACCGCGCTCATCCCCCGGCTGCATGAGCTGACGGAGGGGCGGATCACCCTCGACGGCGAGGACATCACGGCCATGGACCGGGAGCGGCTGCGGTCGCTGGTGGCGGTGGCCTTCGAGGAGCCGACCCTGTTCTCCGCGAGCGTCGGGGAGAACGTGCTGATGGGCACGGCGGACGAGCCGGGCGCGGACGATCTGGAGCGGGCGCTGGAGGTGGCGCAGGCCGGTTTCGTCCGGTCGCTGCCGCAGGGCGCCGACACCGAGGTCGGGGAGCAGGGGCTGAGCCTCTCCGGTGGTCAGCGCCAGCGGCTGGCGCTGGCGCGGGCGGTCGTGGGCCGTCCCCGGTTCCTGGTGCTGGACGATCCGCTCTCCGCGCTGGATGTGCATACGGAGGCGCGGGTGGAGGCCGCGCTGCGGCGGGTGCTGAAGGACACCACCGCGCTGGTGGTCGCCCACCGGCCCTCGACGGTGCTGCTGGCCGACCGGGTGGCGCTGCTGTCCGGCGGCCGGATCACGGCCGTCGGTACGCATCACGAACTGCTGCGGGACTGTCCCGAGTACGCCTGGCTGATGTCCGGTGCGGAGGGTGCGGACACCACAGAGGGCACTGACGGTACGGAGAAGGAGGGGGCCGGAGGCGCCACCGCTCCGGACCTGACGCAGGCCGCCGTCTCCGGCGCCCCCCTCGACCTGGAAGGAGAGCGGAGATGACGGCCGCCACCACCCCCGCCCCGTCCGCCACCCTCGACGACGACACCCCCCTCGCGACCGGAGCGACCGGACCGGCCGGATCAGCCGGTGACCCCTTCGACCGGGACGATCTGCCGAGCGCCAAGGGCGCCACCGGCAGGCTGCTGCGCTCGCTGCTCGCGCCGCACCGGGCGCGGGTCGCCTGGATCGCGGTGGTGCTGCTGGTCCAGCAGGCCGCCGTGCAGGCGGGCCCGCTGCTGGTGGCGTACGCGATCGACCGGGGGGTGCCCGCGCTCCGGGAGAACGACTACGGGCCGCTGATCGCGGTCGCCGTCGCCTACGCGCTGAGCGCGATCGGCGGCGGGCTGTTGCAGCACCGCTTCATCGTCTCCTCGACCCGGCTCAGCCAGGACGCGCTGCTGGATCTGCGGGGCCGGATCTTCCATCACGCGCAGGCGCTGAGCGTCGACTTCCACGACCGTTACACCTCCGGGCGGCTGATCGCCCGGTCGACCACGGATGTGGAGTCGTTGCGGGAGCTGCTCGGGGAGGGGCTCCAGGAGCTGATCCACGTCATCCTGTCGTTTGTCTCCATCTGTGTGCTGCTGCTCTGGCTCGACCTGGGTCTGGGCGCGGTCGCGCTGGCCTCCTTCGTACCGCTGTACGTGATCATCCGCGTCTACCAGCGGCGGGTGAACGTCCTCTACGGCGAGCGGTCGACGGCGATGGCCGGGGTGATCGTGAAGTTCACGGAGACGATGAACGGGATCCGTCCGGTGCGCGCGTTCCGCCGGGAGCGGGTCAACGCGGAGCGGTTCGCCCAGCTCAACGCGCGCCACCAGCGCAGCAACGGCGATGTGATGCTGGAGCTGGCGCTCTTCGTCGTCGGCTCCCGGCTGGTCGCCAACACCACCGTCGCCGGGATCGTGCTCTGGGGCGCGTACCGGGTCGCCGACGGCACGCTGGCGCTGGGGGTGCTGGCGGCGGCGGTGCTGTATCTGCGGCGGTTGTACGACCCGATCGACCGGCTGGGGATGTTCCTCAACTCCTACCAGTCGGCGGCGGCCTCGCTGACGAAGATCGCGGGTCTGCTGGCGCAGCTCCCGGGCGTGCCCGAGGCCGAGCACCCCCGTGAGCTGCCGGAACGGGCCGGGGACCGGCCGGGCCGTGAGGTCGTCTTCGAGGGGACGCGGTTCGCCTACCGTACGGGCGGTGAGGTGCTGCCGCGCTTCGATCTGACGGTTCCGGCGGGCCAGACGGTCGCGGTCGTGGGCTCCACGGGCGCGGGCAAGTCGACCCTGGCCAAGCTGCTGGCCCGGTTCTACGACCCGACCGAGGGCCGGGTGCTGCTGGACGGCACCGATCTGCGCGAGCTGGAGACGGCGGAGCTGCGGCGCGGGGTGGTGATGGTGACCCAGGAGGCGTTCCTCTTCTCCGGCACGGTCGCCGAGAACATCGCCATCGGCCGCCCGGACGCCACCCGCGAGGAGATCGAGCGGGCCGCGAAGGCGATCGGCGCGCATGAGTTCATCTCGGGCCTGCCGGACGGCTACGACACGGATGTACGGAAACGGGGTGGCCGTATCTCGGCCGGTCAGCGCCAGCTGGTGGCGTTCGCCCGGGCGCTGCTGGCCGATCCGGCGGTGCTGATCCTGGACGAGGCGACCAGTTCGCTGGACATCCCGGGTGAGCGGGCGGTGCAGCGGGCCATGGACACGGTGCTGCGGGGCCGTACGGCGGTCGTGATCGCGCACCGGCTCTCCACGGTGGAGGTCGCGGACCGGGTGCTGGTGATGGAGCACGGCCGGGTCGTGGAGGACGGCGCGCCGGGTGAGCTGATCGGCGGCACGGGCCGCTTCGCGGAACTGCACCGGGCGTGGCGGGAGAGCGTGGTACGGGAGGGCTGAGTCCGGGATCCACGGTGGGCGATCCGGTGGCGCACGCCTCAGGCGGTGGGGTGCCGGGTCGGCGCCCATCGGCACGGGGCCGGTGGGCGCGCCCGGCTCAGTCCTTCTCGTAGGTGAACTCGTCGGCGGGGCTGGTGGGTGAGGTGGCCACGCCGACCGTCACGGTGACGTTCACCGTCGTACCGTCGGCCGATCCCGTGTCCGCCGTCGTCGGCAGGCGGCGGGGGACATGGGCGGTGATCTGAGTCGGGGGCTCGACGTGGACGCGGCCCTCGGCCGGGTTCTTGCCGAAGTGCACGGCCGCGCCGTCGGCGAAGCCCGAGCCGGTGATGGTGACCGGGTCGCCGTGGGTCCCCTCGTCCGGGGCGACCGCGCTGACCACGACCGGCGCGAGCCCGCCGTACGCGAACTGCCCGAGCGGGACGGCGGGTGAGGTGCCGAGGCCGTTGGTGACGCGGACGTCCACGATGCCCAGCCCGGCGGGGGCGAGCGCCCGGATCACCGTCCCGGAGGGGTCGACGCTGAACTCGGCGCACGGGATCGGGCCGAAGTCGAGGACGCTCTCCGCGCTGAACCCGGTGCCGGTGACGGTGACCGGTGTGCCGCCGTCGCCGGTGGTGGTGCTGAGCGAGGTCACCACCGGCCCGGGGGTCAGGAGGGGCGCGCCCAGCAGGGCCAGATAGGTGGCGTTGGCGTGCTGGTAGGCGAGCTGGCCCAGATAGTCGGCGGTGGTCCTGCGGACGAGGCGTCCGTCGTGGGCCGCGTAGTCCCCGTTCAGTACCGGGAGGGTGGCCTGGGGCTGGACGTAGAGGTTGCCCTTGCGGAGGGTGTCGATCTCCTTGAGGAGGAGGAGCACCTCGTCCGTGGCCGCCGGTCCCGGCGGGTCCTGGAACCAGCTTCCCGCCGAGGTCAGGTTCCACCAGGCGAGCGGGACCACGTCCCAGGCGTTGGCGTACCGCCCGTACGCGCTCCAGGGCACGGTGTCGACGTACGAGGCGAAGTCCTCAAGACCGGCGGTGGGGGCGGCGAAGGTGAACAGGGCGAACCGGGGCTCGCTCGGCGACCAGTCCCGCGCCTGGAGATGGGTGGCCAGCAGGGTCGCGACGGCGCCGCCGAGGCTGTGTCCGGTCACATAGACGGTGGGCTGCGGCGCGGCGGGCGCGAGGGCGAGCAGCGCGGCCAGCGCCTGGACCAGGGGCGAGCCGGAGGGGATGGGCAGGGCGGGCCCCGACCGCTCGTACGGTTCGGCGGCGGCGCCGGTCCTGCCCGGGGTGCCGGTGGTGCCGGGCGCGTTGACGACCTGGGTGAAGGCGGCCATGGCCCCGGCGGAGACGGGCAGGGCCGTGCCGTTGACCGGGAACGGCACGATCGTGCCGACGTCGAGGTCCTCCATCATGTCGACGGGGTGGTCGATGGTGCCCCGGATGATGACGGCGAACTCGTTCGAGCCGTCGAAGTTCTGGGCGATGTACGCCATGTTCGCGTTGTCGGGGCTCAGCCCGAGCCATACCAGCCGCCACAGGGCGGCGCCCGTGGCCAGGCCCGGATCGGTGAGCTGGGTCCAGATGCCGCCCATCATGCGCAGGGCCTGTGCCTCCTGCGACTCACCGGACGGGCGCGGGGTCGCCGCCGTGGCGGCGATGGCGGAGAGGGTCATGGTGACCTGGGCGGGGGTGGGGTCGCTCGGGGTGGACCGGGGCGCCGTCGTCATGGGGGGCTCCTTGGGGCTCCTGGGGACTGACCGGGCCCCCTGGGGTGGGTTCGGGGCGGTCGGAGGGCGGGCCGCCGGGCCGCTCCCGTGGACTCGTGGGCTCGTGGGCTCGTGGGCTCGTGGGCTCGTGGGCTCGTGGGCTCGTGGGCTCGTGGGCTCGTGGGCTCGTGGGCTCGTGGGAGGGGCGGGTGCACGGCCGGTGGCGGTGGTTCCCCCGGCACGCCGACTAACGCTTTGATGCTATTGATCCCGTTTCACCGGGAGGTGCTGGCTGGGGTCGGGCGGTCCCGCGGAGGCATGGATTTCAGGCTCACGGCCCAGTGCCGGGCGGGTTGGGGGCGTGCTGGACGGGTGGGTGGCGGGTTCGGGGCGCGACGGCAGGCGAGTGGCGGGTCGGGCGTGGGCGCCCAGCCCGGAGGCTCAGGGCGTGCGGGCCCGGCCCGACAGTCCGTCCGGACCGGCGCTCCCGTCCGACCTGGCGCCCGGCCCGCCCGACGGCCCAGGCCCGGACCGACAGCCCCGGCCAACCCGGCACCCCCGCCCCGGACCGGCACCCCAGGCCCGAGCCGGCGCCCGGCCAGCCCTGTGCCCCGGCCAGACGCGCCTCCCGGCGGCGCCCGCGCCCTCAGCCCGGGAGCAGCCGCAGCAGCGCGTCCCGCGCGCCCGTGTGGGAGGTCATCGCGAAGCGGTGCAGCGTACGGGAACCGAGGGCGACGCGCTGTGCCGGGCGGCGGCGCTCGCGGTCGTAGGCGCGCAGCGCGGCGGGGACGGCGGCCGGGCCGTGGGTGGTGAGCGCCCGGGTCAGGGCCTCGGCGTCGAGGATCGCCGTGCAGGCGCCCTGGCCGAGGTTGGGGGTCATGGCGTGGGCCGCGTCGCCGACGAGGGCGACCCCGGAGGGGTGGACGAAGGACGGCAGGGCGGGGTGGAGATGGCGCATCTCGTAGCGGATCCAGTGCGCGGGGTCGCCCTCGGCGAGAAGGCGCGGGATGGGGTCGTGCCAGCGGGCGAAAGTGTCGCGCAGTTCACCGGCGGTGGTGGCCTCGGGGACCGTGGCGTACCAGTTGGTGCGGCCGGGTTCGACCGGGGTCATGCCGAAGAAGGCGCCCCGGCCCCAGGTCTCCCCGTACCGCCCGGTCTC
This sequence comes from Streptomyces sp. NPDC057638, assembly GCF_042800315.1. Classification (NCBI taxonomy): domain Bacteria; kingdom Bacillati; phylum Actinomycetota; class Actinomycetes; order Kitasatosporales; family Streptomycetaceae; genus Streptomyces; species Streptomyces sp. NPDC057638. The sequence goes on along the minus strand of NZ_JBHVHF010000153.1, from coordinate 3,847 downwards.
GATGTCGGTGATGCCGATCCAGGCGACGGTGCCGACGGTGCGGACCGCGCTTCGGCGGCCGAAACGGGCGGTGCGCACGGCGCTGTTGATCCCGTCGGCGCCGATGACGAGATCGCGGCCGCGCGCGAGTTCGGGGACGTCGGCGACATGGTGGCCGAAGCGCACCGGGACATCGCCGAAGGCGTCCAGCGCGGCGACGAGGGCGTCGAGGAGATGGGGGCGGGAGATGAGGAGCTCGGGACGGCCCGCCGCGCGCTCGACGCGCTCCAGCGGGAGGCGGGCCAGGACGCGGCCGTCGGGTCTGCGGATCTGGGCGCTTCGGTAGGGGACGGCGCGCTCGGTGAGGGCGCGGCCCACGCCGAGGCGGTCGAGCGCGGTCTGGGCGGTGGGGTGGATGCCGAGCGCGGTGCCGTACCGCTCCAGGCCGGCGCGGCGTTCGAGGATCTCGACCGTCCATCCGGCCCGCCGGAGCCCGATGGCCGTGGCGAGCCCGGCGATCCCCGCGCCGACGACCACTGCGCTGCCGCTGTTCATGACGCCTCCCCGTTAGGTCCATGACGATGCCTTCTGTCGTATCAGATGGCGCCGGGCGTCTTGCGGTTAACTCACGTCTCTTGAGTCTCAGTTGGAGCAGGGGCTGGTGTCCACGGACGCCCCCCGGGGGGGCGACGGGTGGCCCCGGGGCGTTCACCGGAGGCCGGACGCGGGACCCGGGGGCGTTCACCGAACACCGGACGCGCGACCGTACGGCTCCACGGAACGCCGAGCACCCAACGCCGAACGCCAGACGCAGGACACCCCACGCCCGACATCAGACGCCGGACACCCAACGCCGGACGCCGACCGCCAGACGCCGAACACCCAACGCCGGACGCCGACCGCCAGACGCCGAACACCGACCCGTGCGGCTCGGCGTGGCCGGAAATCCCCGCCCGCCGCGTATTGCGGGCGCGTTGCGGCCCGGTGCCCCGCCCTGGCCGGGTGCCATCCGGCGCCCCACGTCCGGCGCGGCCGCGTCCGGCCCTCTCGGCGCCGCACCCCCGGGCCTCCATGCCGCTTCCCCGGTGTGGCGGGCGTCGGCGGCGACGGCGGCCAGGACACATCGCCGCAATGTCCGCTCAACGAACATGACCTCTCGGTGAACGGACGAGTTCCGGCCAATGCCTGACGCGCCCCTGACAACTCCGTCGACTTCCTGCCACTCTTCCTGCGCGGTCCCCGGCACACCGTGCCACCGACCGGGACCGCGCCGGGACCGCGCCGGGACCGCGCCGCATCACCCGCGCCCCACCGCTTGACCAGCACAGAGCCCGGAGCACCCGCCCAGTTCTCCCGTTCCACCCGCTCCGCCCGGCCGGCGCACCGTCCGCCGCCCGGTCCCCCACTCGCCGAAGGAGTCCGCGTGAGACCCACCCACCGCAGACGCGCCACCGCGACCGGAGCCCTGATCGCCGCCGCCGCGCTCGTCGCCGGTTTCCAGGCCACCGCGCCCGCCGCCGCCGATCCCGTCTCCGCCGCCCCCACCGCCGTACGGGCGGGCACGGCCGACCCCGGGGCGCTGCCGCGCGCCCTGACGCCCGAGCGCCGGGGCGAGCTGATACGCGAGCGGAGCGCGGACTCCGCCACCACCGCGCGCCAGCTCGGACTCGGCGCCCAGGAGAAGTTGCTGGTGCGCGATGTCGCCGAGGACCGCGACGGCACCACCCACACCCGCTATGAGCGCACCTACGCCGGGCTGCCCGTGCTCGGCGGCGACCTCGTGGTCGCCGAGACCCGCGCCGGGGCGCGCGAGTCGGTGGTACGGGCCTCCAGCGCCCGGCTCACGGGGCTGCGCACCACCGCCGCCGTCACCCCGGCCGCCGCCGAGCGGCAGGCGCTGGCGCGGGCGAAGGCCGAGGGCTCCACCAGGACGAGCGCGGAGCGCGCGCCGCGCCGGGTCATCTGGTCGGCGCAGGGCGCCCCCGTCCTGGCGTACGAGACGGTCGTCGGCGGGCTCCAGCACGACGGCACCCCCAATGAACTGCACGTCATCACGGACGCCCACACGGGCGCGAAGCTCTTCGAGTGGCAGGCCGTCAAGAACGGCACCGGTCACACCCAGTACAGCGGCCAGGTGACGATCGGCTCCACCCCGTCCGGCGGAAGCTACACCCTCACCGACACGGGCCGGGGCAACCACCGCACCAACAACCTCAACCGGGGCACGTCCGGCACCGGGACCCTCTTCAGCGGCCCCGACGACACCTGGGGCAACGGCACATCCGCCGACCCGGAGACCGCGGGCGCCGACGCCGCCTACGGAGCCGGGCTGACCTGGGACTACTTCAAGAACGTGCACGGCCGCAACGGCATCAGGGGCGACGGCGTGGGCGCCTACTCCCGGGTCCACTACGGCACCAACTACTCCAACGCCTTCTGGACCGACGGCTGCTTCTGCATGACGTACGGGGACGGCGCGGGCAACGCCAAGCCGCTGACCTCCATCGACGTGGCCGCGCATGAGATGACGCACGGGCTCACCTCCGCCACCGCCCGGCTGATCTACAGCGGCGAGTCCGGCGGCCTCAACGAGGCCACCTCGGACATCTTCGCCGCCGCCGTCGAGTTCCACGGCGCCAACGCCCAGGACCCCGGCGACTATCTGGTCGGCGAGAAGGTCGACATCCGGGGCAACGGCACCCCGCTGCGGTACATGGACCGCCCCAGCCGTGACGGCCGCTCCCAGGACGCCTGGTACTCGGGCATCGGCGGCATCGATGTCCACTACTCCTCCGGCCCGGCCAACCACTGGTTCTATCTGGCCTCCGAGGGCAGCGGCGCCAAGACCATCAACGGCGTGAACTACGACTCGCCGACCTCCGACGGACTGCCCGTCACCGGCATCGGCCGCGAGAAGGCCGCGCTGATCTGGTTCAAGGCGCTGACCACCAAGTTCACCTCCTCCACCAACTACGCGGGGGCCCGCGCCGGGACGCTCGCCGTCGCCACCGAGCTGTACGGGGCGGGGAGCGCCGAGGTGAAGTCGGTGACCGACGCGTGGGCCGCCGTCAACGTCGGCGGACGTCCCGGCGGCGGCAACCCGCCCGGACCGGAGTTCGAGAACACCGCCGATGTCGCCATCCCGGACAACGGCCCGGCCGTCACCAGCCCGGTCACCGTCTCCGGTGTCCCCGGCAACGCCCCGGCGGCGCTGCGGGTCACCGTCGACATCCCGCACACCTGGCGCGGTGACCTGGTGGTCGACCTGCTCGCGCCGGACGGGAGCGTCTACCCGCTGAAGCCCTTCAACTCCGGTGACTCGGGCGACAACGTGCAGGAGACCTACACGGTGAACGCCTCGTCCGAGGTGGCCAACGGCGTCTGGAACCTGCGGGTCCAGGACCGGGCCGCCCAGGACACCGGCTTTATCAACAGCGTGAAGCTCTCCTTCTGACCCCCTTGCCGCCGGGCCCGGTCCGCCAGGGCCCGCCCCTCTCCGCGATCGATCCCCCCTTCCGCCGCTCTCCCTGAGGCTCCCCTCCCCCGGAGGGCATCCGCCCGGGGCGGACTCCGGTCCGTCCCGGGCATCCGCACGCCCGCCGCGCATCCGTTCCCGCTTTCGGCCGCGCTTTCAACGGTGCCCCCGTCTCCGCACGGTCGCCGGGGAGTTGTCGGCGCGTGCGCCGTCCGTATCCCGGCAGGCTCCGGCGCGCTCTCCGCGCGCCGCGCGGCTCTCACCGGAGCACCGGGAACGCCATTCCGGAGCGGGCAAGCGCTTACACCCGTCTTCGCTCTCCCGGGTGAATCCCACCGGGGTTTGTTTTCGAAAGAGACGAACACCAGGGCGACTTCTTGACCCGCTCAAGAC
>NZ_JBHVHF010000152.1:0-18786 GCF_042800315.1 Streptomyces sp. NPDC057638 | reverse complement strand
GGGCACGGTCCTGTTCCGAGGGCGGGCGCGGTTCCCGTGGCACCGTCCGGCGAACCGTGCAAACGGAGTCACCGCTACCGCCCAGGGGCACGGGCCCCTGCTCCGGGACCCTGATTCCCCACCGCCCAACGACCCTGATGAACAACGTCGTTGCTGAAGAAAATCGCATTGGTCTATACCTTGACTCGCACCCGGCGGGGGCGGTTCAGTGTGCCGTACACCCCGCGACGGAGTGCCCGTGGTCGACCCGGCCAACCGGGCTGATCAGGCATGTCCGTTGACGTATGAAAGGGACGAGCGCGTGCTCAAAGAACGTATGAAGGCACTGATGGTCGGCGTGGTCGCGGCAGGGTCGCTCGCGGCGACCGTGCTGGTGCCCACCGCCACGGCCTCCGCCGCCACCCCGGCGGACGAGTGTGCCGCGGCGCCCACCTGGGCGGCCGGTGCCAACTACCAGAAGGGGGACATCGTCAAGTACAGCGATGGCTCCGTCTACATCGCTGAGCGGGCCAACCCGGGCTACAACCCGGTGGCGAGCACCTACTACTGGGACGCCTACAGCTGTGGCAGCGGTACGGGGAACCCCAACCCGAACAGCTTCGTGGTGAGCGAGGCCCAGTTCAACCAGATGTTCCCGCGGCGGAACCCCTTCTACACCTACAAGGGCCTGACGGACGCCATGAAGGCGTTCCCGAAGTTCGCCCACACCGGCACCGACACGATGCGCAAGCAGGAGGCCGCGGCCTTCCTCGCGAACGTCAGCCACGAGACCGGTGGGCTGTACTACATCAAGGAGATCAACGAGGCCAACTACCCGCACTACTGCGACCGGACCAAGCCGTACGGCTGCCCGGCGGGTCAGTCGGCCTACTACGGGCGCGGCCCGATCCAGCTGAGCTGGAACTTCAACTACAAGACCGCGGGTGACTGGCTCGGCATCGACCTGCTGAACAACCCGTGGCTGGTGGAGACCGACCCGGCCGTCGCGATGATGACGGGTCTCTGGTACTGGAACACCCAGAACGGTCCCGGTCCGATCACCGCCCATGACGCCATGGTGAGCGGTGCGGGCTTCGCGCAGACCATCCGCGCGATCAACGGCACGCTGGAGTGCAACGGCGGTAACCCCCGCCAGGTGGAGAGCCGGGTCAGCCGGTACAAGCAGTTCACCCAGATCCTCGGGGTGCCGACCGGCGCCAACCTCTACTGCTGAGGCAACGGCGCTGATCCGCCGCTGAGAACCGTGCCGCGGGGGAGGTCACGACCCTGACCGGCCCCTCGGGGAGGCACGGAGGAGAACGGCGACAGTACGGTGGGCCGGGGAGCGTCGCTCCCCGGCCCATCAGTGTGTCGGTGTGTCGGTCAGGCCGCTTGGTCCGCCGCCGCCTTGATGACCTCGACCTTCTTGTCACCCGCGGTCTTGGTGGCGTGGGCGGCCGAGGCCGTGCCGAGCAGGATGGCGGCCGAGGCGAGCACGGCGGAGACGGCGGTGGCGACGCGCTTGGCGTTCATGGAACCCCCTGGGGTGCGGTGCGTGGTGACGGGAAGCCTGCCATCGGTGGATCACCGGGGACAAGCCTCGCGGTGCCCGGGGCTCAGGCCCCGGCCCCCCGCTCCGGGGACGCCGCCGGGATCAGAACCTGACCTTCCAGCTGACCGTGGAGGACAGGGTCTCGCGGATCTTCGGGTCGCGCACGGCCGTGGTGCGGTCGTCGACGGTGACCGACAGGGTGTGCGGACGCAGATCGAGCAGCCGCGGCAGCAGGGAGGAGACGCGGACCGTGGCCTTCCCGGCGGCGAAGCGCAGCTCCTTGCCATCCAGGAACCAGCGGATCCGCAGCTGCTTGCCGTCGGCGCCGGTCAGCCGGGGCACGGAGACCTTCGCGCTCTGGCCCAGCCGCAGGGTGCGGTCGGTGCGCACCAGCGAGGTGGCGACCTCGGCGTGCCGGTAGAACCCGGCGATCATCGCCTCGACGCCCGGCAGGTTGAAGGGCTTGTCGACCGCGCGCATCATCGAGTTCTCGGTGGGGCGGTAGATCCCGGAGACGAAGTAGTTGCCGCCCTCGTAGGTGCCGACGGTGCCGCCGTCGGGCGAGGTCTCGCCGAGCCAGCGGTGCCACTTGACCCGCTGGGCGGCCATGTCCGTCGCGGTGAGCAGCGAGCTGTTGGAGTCGGCGGGCTCGGCTCCCTCGTACCGCTCGTAGCCCGGCGTGCCGGGGTAGAAGTACTCGTCGGCGAGCTTGCCGAGGGAGTGGCCGGTCTCGTGGATGGCGACCTGGCCGGACTTGGCGTTGCCCGCGGAGGCGGTGGAGATGCCCTCGTAGCCGTAGGTGGCGCTGGGCTGGTTGTAGCCCGCGCCGCCGTACTTCTGGCTGTTGGCGAGGACGACGACGAGATCGGCCTCGGGGGCCTTGGCGACATAGCCGTCGACCTTGGTCTGGTCGATGCAGAGCAGCCGCTCGATGTCAGCGCACCAGAAGTAGGAGCCGAGGGCGGTGTCCCGGACGGTGGCGCGGTCCGGGTCGCCGGTGACGCCGGACTGGCGGGAGACGGCGTCGACCGTCCAGACATTGAAGAGGTTCTGGTACGTGGTGTAGGGCTCGACCTCCGCGAGGGCGCCCCACATCGCGCGGGCGTCCTGCTGGAACTTGGGCAGTTCGGCGGCGGTGTAGCCGTCGCCCAGGACGACGATGTCGAGCCGGTCGGCGGTGGAGCCGCTGCCGACGATGCGGGTGACCTCGCCGTCGGCGGCCCGCTGCGTGGCGGAGAGCCGGGGGGCGGGCCGGTCGCGGCCTTCGGCGGGGACGAGGATATGGCCGGAGCCCGCGGCGGTACCGCGCTCCGGGCCCGGTATCTCGACCTCGACCTTCGGCCCGTCGGCGCCCGCGGCCACCGGGGCGGCGACCGCACCGGGCGCGAGGGCGAGGGCGGCGGTGACGGCACCGGCCAGACCGGCGGCCGTCACGGCTCTGCGCAGCGTCGAGCGCATGGAAGCCTCATTTCACGTTCGGGTGAACCCACGGAGTTAAGTGGGTTAGTAAATGGCTTGAACTGGATGCTTAAGTTAGGGGCGCCGGCCAGGGGTGCGCAATGGCCCGCCGGCACCCAATACTGGGCAGTTCGAGCTACCAGGGGGTTCCCATGGACCAACCGGCCGAGATCGGGCGACGGGTACAGAGGCTGCGCACCGCGCGCGGACTGACACAACGGCAGCTGGCGGAACCCGCCTACACACCCGCCTATGTCTCCACCCTGGAGGCGGGCAGGGTACGACCGTCCGAGACGGCGCTACGCCATCTCGCCGAACGGCTGGGCACCAGCTACGAGGAACTGACCACCGGCCGGGCGCCCCATCTCGCCACCGAACTGCGGCTCGGCCTCACCGACGCCCAGCGGGAACTGGCCACCGGCTCCGCCGACGAGGCCGCCGTCCGCTACCGGCGGCTGCTCACCGACGCCGAACACCTGGGACTGCCCGCCGAACGGGCCGAGGCCCTGCTCGGACTCGGCGAATGCGCGCTGGAGACCGGCGATCTGGACCCCGCGCGACGCCACTTCGAGGCCGCCGAGAAGCTGCTGGCCGACGAGCCGCTGCCGCGCCGGGCGCGCGCCGTCCGGGGCCGCGCGGTGGCCCATCTGCTCGCCGGGGAACTGCGGTACGCCTGCTACCTGCTGGAATCCGCCATCGACGAACTGACCAGCAGCGGACTCGGCGACCCGGAGGCGCTGCTCTTGCTCCACGCCGCCGTCATCGGGCCCTATATCGACATGGGAGCGCACGCGCGGGCCGCGCACGCCGCCGAGTTCGCGCTGTCACTGGCCCCCCGGGTCAGCGATCCGGCGCTGGTCGCCAGCCTGCACCGGCAGGTGGCGCGCACCTTCCTCGCGGAGGGCCGCACCGCCGACGCCGACGCCTCCCTGGCCGAGGCCCAGTCGATCTACCGCCAGCTGCGGCTCCGTACGGAACTGGCGCACTGCCACTGGATGCGGGGCTATGTCCAGGCGCAGGACGGCGACCTCGCCACGGCCGAACGCGAACTGCGCACCGCCCGCGAGATGCTCACCGCCAAGCGCGCGGCCCTGTTCACCGCGCAGGTCGAGGTGGAACTCGCCGACGTGCTGCGCCGCCAGGGCCGGTATGACGAGGCCGCCGAGATGCTCGCCGCCCTGCTCGACCTGGACGAGGCGCACGGCGCGGTCCACGCGGGCGGGGCGCACCGGCTGCTCGGGCTGATCGCCGAGGAGCGCCAGGAGCTGGAGACGGCCGAGGAACACTACGTACGGGCACTCGCGCTGCTGGAGCGCAGCGGCGCCAGTGGGGACCTGGCGGACCTCTGCCGGCTCCTCGGCGATCTGCTCCGGCGCACCGGCCGCACCGAGGCCGCGCTCGATGTCTACCGCACGGGTCTGGGCCATCGCGCGGCGCCGGGCACGACGACGCTGGGACCGAGCCCGGCGCCGGTCCGCCTGACGCACTGACCACCGGGCCCGCGCGGACGCCGTACGGGAGCGCCGGTGGCCCTCCTCAGGGCGTCACCCGCCGTGGACGAGACGGCCGTCGCGGGCGATGACCCGGCCCGCGCGGACGACCATCCCGGGCGCGGGGCGGTCCACGACGGCCTCCGGCAGGGACGCGACCGGCAGCAGCACGAAGTCGGCCGGGTCGCCGGGGGCGAACCCGGCGCGGGACAGACCGAGCAGCTCGGCGCCGCCGTGGGCCACCAGGTGGTAGCAGGCGGCGAGCTCCGCGTCGGTGCGGGCGTCGGTGCGGTACGCGAGCAGATGGGCCCGGTGGACCATGTCGGCGTCCCCGAAGGGGCTCCACGCGTCGCGCACCCCGTCGGAACCGGCCGCGACCCTGACCCCGTGGCCGGTCAGGGCGGCCGTCGGCAGCACCGGATCGGCGCCCAGCGCACACGTGGTCAGCGCGATGTCCGCCTCGGTCAGCCGGGCCGCGACATCGGCCAGTTCGGTGCCGGGCAGGTCCGCGAGACAGAAGACATGACTCAGGGTGACCCGGCCGCCGAGACCGGCGGCGGTGGTGCGCCGGGCGACCTCGATGACCTGACGCACCCCGTCGGGTCCACCGTCGTGAAGATGGATGTCCAGCGGGACCCCGTACCGCAGCGCCAGGTCGAAGAGGAGATCGAGATGGCCGTCGAGGTCGCCGTCGACCCCGAGCGGGTCGAGACCGCCGAGGATGTCGGCGCCCTCGGCGAGCGAGCGCTCCAGGAGTTCGGCGGTGCCCGGCCTGCTCAACAGGCCGAGCTGGGGGAAGGCGACGATCTGGACATCGAGCAGATGGGTGCGGGCGTCGGCCGCCGCCCGCACCCCGTGGACACCGCCGAGTCCGTGCACCGGGGAGACGTCGACATGGGCCCGCATGGCCCGGGTGCCCCGGGCGGCGGCCTGGTCCATCAGCGCGCCGGAGCGCTCCTCGACCGTGCCGGGAATCCGCTCCCGGGCCCGTACGTCGCCGTCGATCAGGTCCTTCAGGGAGTGCGCGGGCTCACGGCTGAGCCAGGGACCGCCCCAGGTCGTCTTGTCCGGGTGGATATGCGCGTCGACCGGCGACGGCAGGGCCAGCGCGCCCGCCGCGTCCACGGTCACCGTGCCGTCGGGCAGCGGCCCGGTGCCGTCACCGGTGATCAGTCCGTCGACCACGAGGAGATCACGGAGGAGCCCGTCCTCGGTGCGGACGGCGGTGAACAGGACGGGCGTGGTGGACGTCATGGTCCGTCGGACTCCTTGCTGCGGAGGTGCGTTCAGCGGGGGCGCGGGGCAGGGCTCAGGGCGCGCCGTCGCCGACCTTACGGTGGCTCATATCGCGCTCCTCGGGGCGGGTGGGGCGGCCGGGCACCGGCGTACGGCATCCGGGCCCGCGTTCGGTCATCGGTATACCAGAACCCGGTGAGCGGACGGTGGTGCGGGTCAGGGTGCTTCTGCCGGACCAGGCGGGGCGGGGGAACGGGCCCGGGCGCGGAGGGCACTCGCCCAGGCCGGGCGGGGCACCCGCACCCGGGCCGCCAGGGCCGAGGACTGGGTGCACCCGGCCGAGGCCACAGAGCCCAGGGCATGGGGGGCACCCGGCCCAGGCCGCAGGGCCCAGGCTGCGGGCACCACCCGGGCCGCAGAGCCCAGGGCATGGGGGCACCCGGCCCAGGCCGCAGAGCCCAGGCTGGGGGCACCACCCGGGCCGCAGGGCCCAGGGGGAAGGTCACCCGCAGATCCGCGAGAGACGCCTAACCCCCGGCGGGTACGCGGTGCTCCCCCAGCCAGCGCTCGGCGTAGGCGACGGCGTCGGCCAGCGGGAAGAGCCGGGCCCGGGCCCGGCCCACCGTCCCGTGGACGACGGGGCCCTGCCCCTCGAAGTCCGCGCCGAGCCGCTCGAAGTCCTCCTCGTCCACGGCCACATCGCGGACGGTGACCCAGCGGCGGCCCTGAGGCGTCTGCACCGCGAAGGAGTTGTCGTCCAGCGGGGGCGAGGCGAGCCGGTACTCGGCCAGATGGAAGGCCGAACAGCTGTCGTAGTCCGCGCCCAGCAGCAGGACCCGCGCCCCGGCCTCCTCCAGCCGGGCCAGCGGACTCTCCTCACCGAACATGCAGTCGAGCGCGTGTCCGGCGGTCAGGGTGCGGGCACGCGGGCCGATGGCGGTGAACGACGTCTGCGGATGGTCACTGCGGACGGCACCCGGCCAGGTGCGGACGGTCTCGGGGATCAGGCCGACGCCCCGGGTGGGTGTGGTGCGCGGATCGTACGCGGGCATCGTGGCGCGGATCTCGTCCCACCACGCGCGGGGCACCGGGGGCGCGATCCAGCCCGCCGGATCGGAGTTCTCGGTGGAGTGGGTGGGGACCACGAGCGTGCCGTCCGGACCGAGGACGTCGAGCAGGGCCCGTACGACGGTCGGGGCACCGCCGCAGACCCACCCCAGCGCGCTGAGGGAGGAGTGGACCAGCAGGGTCTCTCCCGGGGCCGCGCCGAGTGCGCGCAGGTCGGAGCTGAGGGAATCAAGGGTACAGAGGGGACCATGAGGTGGTTGAGAGGACATGGTGGCTGAGTCTGCCTCCTCGTACCGGCGACGACGAACGGATTTCTCCCCGCTGGTGGCGGGCCGCCTCCTGCCCGAAGCCCCGGCGCTCTGGACGGCGCGGCCCGGCGGGGCCCGGTCGTCGGCCGGCTCAGCGGACGGATCCCGGCGGCAACGACCTGGCGCTGCCGGAGCCGGGGCGCCAAGGAGGTGCGGATGGCCGGGGGTACGGATGGGGACACCCCACGGCATCCGTGAGCGGGGCTCACGCCGCCAGCAGCGGCTCCAGGGTGCCGAGGGCCTCCCTGAGGGTCAGGGGCCGGACGGCGCCGGGGACATGGGGGCCCGCCCAGCCCGGTCCCGCCGTCACCAGGACGGGGTGGGTACGGGCCCCGCGTACGCCCCAGGTGATCGCGGCGCAGTGGCGGGCGAGCACGCGGTTGGCGGTCGTACGGGACTGGGACCACAGGACGACGGCGGCGGGCCCGGTGGCGCGCACCGCGCAGTCCAGGGCCTCGGCGGGCAGGGCCGCCCCGAACATCCTGACCGGGTGGCCGTGCGCGGCCAGCGCGGCCCCGAGCGCCTCCAGCGGGAGGGTGTGCCCCTCACCGGGGACACAGGCGAGCAGGACGGGCGGCCCCGGGCGTTCCGGCACGGGGACCGTGTGGCGGCGCAGCGCGCAGGAGACCTGCCAGGAGAGCAGGTGCTCGACCGCCACATGACGTTCACCGAGCCGCTGCCAGGCCCGTCCGACGGCCATCAGGGTCGGCACGATGATCTCGCTCCAGGCGGTGACCAGACCGTGCTCGGTCACGGCGGAGGTGAGCGCCACCTCCACGGCGTGGGCGTCGAGGCGGCGGGCGGCACGGGCCAGGCCCCGGCACTCCTGACGCGCGGAGTCGGGGGCGAGCGCCGGGAGCGCGGCGACCCGCTGGGGCGGCACGCCGGGCGCCGGGCCATGGGCGCGGGCGAGGGCGAGGCGAGCGGCCTCGGCGGGCGCCAGTCCGGTTCCGGTCAGGGCGCACATACGGTCGAGGACGGCGAGGTCGTCGGCGGTCCAGCGGCGGTGCCGGCCGCCTTCGTGGCGGGCGGGTCCGATGCCGTAACGCCGGTGCCAGGAACGCAGGGTGGTGGGGGCGACGCCCAGACGGCGCGCGACGGCGCCGGTGGTGAGACCCGCGTCCCGGGCGTCATCCGGCTCACTCGGGGTGGTCACCGGGCGATCCTACGCGGCCACGCGGTGTGGTCACATCCGGCGGCGAGCGCGGTCAGGGCGCGCCAGACGACGCACAAACGACGCGTGTTGAGCGCCCGGCGGGGGCGGGCCGAGACTGTTTCCCCGTCCCGGGGCGCCCCCGTCGCCCCGGGCCGGGTGTCTCCCCCCGCCGTGGTCAGGAGCGTGTCCGCGCCTCCTGGAAGCGGGCGAGCCCGTCCGTGAGGGACACCAGCGGCTCGGGGTAGTCCAGGGCGGCGCGCTCCTTCTCCGGCAGCCGCCACGGCTGGTGGATGTCCGGGGCGGTGAGCCCGGCGAGTTCGGGCACCCAGCGGCGCACATACGCGCCGTCCGGATCGAACCTCCTTGCCTGGGCGACCGGGTTGAGCACCCGGTTGGGGCGGGTGTCGGTGCCGGTGCCCGCCGCCCACTGCCAGTTGAGCTGGTTGTTGGCCAGGTCGCCGTCGACCAGGTGGTCCAGGAAGTGCCGGGCGCCGACGCGCCAGTCGGCGTAGAGGGTCTTGGTGAGGAAGCTGGCGGCGAGCAGCCGCCCCCGGTTGTGCATCCAGCCCTCGTGCAGCAGCTGGCGCATCGCCGCGTCGACCAGGGGGTATCCGGTGCGGCCCGTCTTCCAGGCGGCGATGTCCGCCTCGGCCGCGCGCCCGCTGCGCCAGTGGTCGCCCCGGTCGCGGTAGTCGTCGGCCGCCGACTCCGGCCGGGCCGCGAGGACCTGGTGGTGGAAGTCGCGCCAGCAGAGTTGCCGGACGAAGGCCTCCGCGCCCGGTCCGCCGCGCCCGCGGGCCCGGTGGACCAGTTCGGTGGCGGAGAGGGCGCCGAAGTGGAGGTAGGGGGAGAGCCGGGAGGTGGCGTCGCCCGCCAGATCGTCGTGGCGCTCCTCGTACGCGTCGATCCCCCGCCGCAGCCAGGCGCTCATCCGCCGCCGCCCCGCGCGCTCACCGCCCGGAGGGAGCGCTGGGGCCGTGGCGCCCGAGCGGGCCGGTGCTCCGGGGGCCGTACCGTCGCGGGCGTCACCGGCGAGAGCGGCGGGGACGCTGATCCGGCGGGGTGCGGCGAGCGGGTCGCGGGGGCGCTCCTGGGACCAGCGGCGGAAGTAGGGCGTGAAGACGGCGTAGTGGTCGGAGCCGGAGGGCGTCACCGCGCCGGGCGGCACCACCGTGACGACGGCGTCATGGACCACGAGCGCGCACTCCCGTTCCGCGAGCGCCGCGCGCAGCCGCTCCTCCCGCAGGGCGGCGTACCGGCTGACCCCGGCCGCCAGGTGGACCTCGGTCGCCCCCGTCTCCCCCACCACGGCGGCGACCTCGTCGGCGACCCGGCCGGTGCGGACCACAAGCCGTCCGCCGCGCTCGCGCAGCCCGGTGTCGAGGTCGGCGAGGCAGTCGGCGAGGAAGGCGCGGCGGTTGGGCACGTCGAAGCCCACCGCCCGGACGTCGCTGTCCTGGACGAACAACGGCACCACCTGGTCGGAGCGGTCCAGCGCGGCGCGCAGCGGCGGATGGTCATGGAGTCGCAGATCCGAGGTGAACAGGACGACCGACACGGTCATGGCGCCACTCCTGGGTATTCGCGGGTGCGCCCGGCCCGCTCCGGCGCGCCACGAGGGAACGCGGTACAGCGGGGACGGGGCAGGGTTGGCGCGCCACCCTAGGGCACGCGCCGCGTCGATCGCATCAGAGCACGCGTCGGGCGCGCCGCCGTCAGCACGTCGCCGTCAGCGCACCGCCGTCAGCGCACCGCTTGAGGGTGCGCGTCCGGCGCGCCACTCAGGACACGCGTTCGGCACGCCACCTGGGGGCCGCGCCCCGCAGGTGTTCCCTTGCGCCCGTACCCGTCACCCGCACCACAGCAGGGTGCGCTCCCACCGCCCCCACCAGGCACGCGACCGTCCCACCGTGCGGCGGCCACGGGGTGGACCTAGCCTGGTCGGGGGTCCTCGGCCGGTGGGAGGATGCCATGAGGTGTGCACGGTGGCGTGGTGTGTGCGCGGCGCTGGCGGTGACGGCGTCGCTGATCGCACCCGTGGCGGCGGGAGTCGCGCCCGTAGCGGCGGGCCCGGTGGCGTACGCGGCGCCCGGTACGCGGACGGCGGGCGGTGTCTTCGCGGCGGCCGACCCGTCGCCCCTTCCCTCCCCGTCGCCGTCCGCCGAGGACGGCGCCTTCGCGGAACTGACGCCCGAGGTCGCGGCGCGTCTGGACGCCGCCGTGCGCCAGGTGATGCGGGAGACGGGCACGCCCGGGGTGACGGTGGGTCTGTGGGCTCCGGAGAAGGGCGAGTACGTACGGTCGTTCGGCGTCGCGGACAAGGCGACGGACGCGCCGATGGATCCCGGGCTGTTCACCCGGATCGGCAGCGTGACCAAGACCTTCACCGTGACCGCGCTGCTGGAGCTGGTGGACCGGGGCGAGGTGGGTCTTGACGACCCCATCGGACAGTACGTCGACGGGGTGCCGAACGGGGACCGGATCACCCTGCGCGAGCTGGCGGGCATGCGCAGCGGGCTCTTCAACTACTCCGAGGACGACTCGTTCGACAAGGCGCTCACCACCGACCCGGAGGGGTACTTCTCCCCACAGGAGTTGCTGAACTTCTCCTTCCGGCATCCGGTGAACTTCGCGCCCGGCGCCGAGTTCGAGTACAGCAACACCAATCTCATCCTGCTGGGGCTCGTCGTCGAGAAGGTCGGCGGGATCCCGCTGGACCAGTTCATCGAGCGGAACGTCCTGGAGCCCGCCGGGCTGGCGCACACCTCCTTCCCCTCGGGAACGGAGTTCCCCAGCCCGCACGCCCACGGCTACACCGACCAGACCGCGTCGGGCGCCATCGAGGACTCCACCGGCTGGAACAGCTCCTGGGCCTGGGCGGCCGGGGCGATGGTCTCCGACCTCCAGGATCTGCGCCGCTGGGCGCGGATCCTGGCGACCGGAACCCTGCTGGAACCGGCGACACAGGCGGAGCGGCTGAAGACCGGTCCGACCCCGGCCCCGGGGGTCGGCTACGGGCTCGGCGTCTTCGCGGTCCACGGCTGGGTCGGCCACAACGGGTCCCTGCCGGGGTACGAGACGGTGACCATGTATCTGCCGCAGGCGCGGGCGACGATGGTGATCCTGCTCAACACGGACGTCAGCCACGACGGGACGGAACCGAGCACGCTGTTCGCGACGGCGGTCACCGAGATCGTGAGCCCGGACCATGTCTACGAACTCCCGCAGAGCCCCACCGCGCCCTCCCGGTCCCCCGGTCCCAGCGCTCCGTCCCGGTCCCCCGCCGCCCCGTGAGGCGTGGCCCGCGCGCCGGTTCCGATCGCTCCCTCTGTGCCGTGTCGGCGCGCGGCACAGAGGGAGCGCGTCACGGCGGCACGGACGCCGGTACGGTGTCGCGCCTCCGGATGCCTCACCCGGGGCGGCCAACCCATCCGACCGGCCGGGGCACCGCCGCCACCCACGGGCGGCGGGCGACCCGCCGTCTCAGCGCTTGATGCCGACGAGGCCCCACTGGTCGACCGGGTCGCCGGTCGGCGGCTCGTCGGGCCGCCACCCGCTGATGGACCCGAAGCCGGGCTCGACCAGGTCGAGGCCGTCCGCGAAGGAGCGCAGCAGGTCGGCGGGGCGGGAGATATACGGCCGGGCTCCCCCGCTCGCGTACTCCTCCGACGCGGCACGGGACTCGGGCGTCTCGATGGTGTCGCAGAGGATCAGCGCGCTGCCCGCCGGGAAGGCGCCGAGGTAGTCGCGGATCAGGGCGGCGGCGTGGGCGTCGTCCGTGATGTGTCCGAGGGTGGAGAGGAGCATCACCGCGACCGGACGGTCGGCGTCGAGGGTGGTGAGCGCCTCGCGGAGCACGGTCTCGGTGTCGTTGAAGTCGGCGTGGACGTAGTTCGTGGCGCCGTCGGGGTGACCGACGAGGAGGGCGCGCGCGTGGGCGAGGACGATCGGGTCGTTGTCGACGTAGACGATCCTCGCCTCGGGGACGGCCCGCTGGGCGACCTCGTGGGTGGAGTTGGCGGTGGGCAGTCCGGTGCCGAGGTCCAGGAACTGGCGGATGCCGTGTTCCTCCGCCAGATAGCGCACGGCGCGGGCCTGGAAGCGGCGTGACGCCCGCGCGATGTCGACGATCTGCGGGTAGCTCTCCTCCAGCCGCGCGCCCAGCGCCTGGTCGACCGCGTAGTTGTCCTTTCCTCCGAGCCAGAAGTTCCACACCCGCGCCGAGTGCGGTGTACTCGTGTCAATCTGTTCCAGCAACGCCTGGGCCTTCTCCGCGTCCATGGGGGTGCCCCTCCGACTCTCCATGTCGTACGACCGTACGAGTAATCGCCTATCCTTCCTCACCCGTCACACGAGAGCCAAAACGGCTCGCGGAAGCGCAGCTACCGGTTCACTGTCCGATGGGTCGGCACGACATGGAGGGACATGCTCCGGTGGGACCGGACACGCCCCCGGCCCGTCCATTGACACCTCGTCACTCCCTCGGTTCACTCCGCCCAGGGGCCCGCTCTCCCCCCCGTCCCGCGCGGAGCGGCGGGGCCGGTCCGCGCACCGACCGAGCGAACGAGGTTCCCCATGGCCGTGCCCTCCCTGAACCCGCTGTCCTCGCGATCCACCGCCCGTGCGCGGCGAGGCGTCCTCCTCGCCGCCGTCACCCTCGGGTTCACCCTCTGTCTGCCCCAGCCGATGGCGACCGCCCGGGCCACGCCCCCACCCGGCCGGACGGTGGCCGCGCCCGTCTTCGAGGAGACCTTCGACGGCCCGGCCGGGGCGGCCGTCGACACCGGCCGGTGGAACACGGAGACCGGGGACAACGTCTACAACCACGAACGGCAGTACTACACAGCGGGCAACGCCAACGCCGCCCTCGACGGCCAGGGCCATCTGGTGATCACCGCGCGCCGGGAGAACCCGGCGAACTACACCTGCTGGTACGGCAGCTGTCAGTACACCTCGGCCCGGCTCAACACGGCCGGGAAGTTCGCCGCCGCCTACGGACGGGTGGAGGCGCGGATCAAGATGACCCGTGGACGGGGCGTATGGCCCGCCTTCTGGATGCTCGGCCACGACTTCGGACAGGTCGGATGGCCCGCCAGCGGCGAGATCGACATCATGGAGAACGTCGGGCACGAGCCGGGCCGGGTCCACGGCACCCTCCACGGCCCCGGCTACTCCGGCGCCGGCGGCGTCACCGGCTCCTACGACCTGCCCGCCGGTCAGGCGTTCGCCGACGCCTTCCACACCTTCGCCGTCGACTGGGCGCCCGATGTGATCACCTGGTCCGTCGACGGACGGGTCTACCAGCGGCGCACCCCGGCCGACCTGGGCGGGCGGTCCTGGGTCTTCAACAAGCCGTTCTTCCTGATCCTCAATCTGGCGGTGGGCGGTGACTGGCCCGGCGACCCGGACGGCTCCACCGTCTTCCCGCAGCGGCTCATGGTCGACCATGTCCGGGTCACGGCCACCGGTGGCCCGGGGCGCACCGGCGCCCTGACCGGTCTCGCGGGCAAGTGTCTGGACGTCGCGGGGGCCAGTCCGGCCAACGGCACCCCCGTACAGCTCTACACCTGCAACGGGACGGCGGCGCAGCGCTGGACCCTCGGTGACGACGGCACGGTCCGGGCGCTGGGGAAGTGTCTGGACGTGGCGGGTGGCCAGAGCGCCGACGGCACCCGGGTGCGGCTGTGGGACTGCAACGGCAGCGGGGCGCAGCGCTGGGCCTACAACGCCGCCGCCCGCGATCTGGTCAACATCCCCGCGAACAAGTGCCTGGACGTGCTGGGACAGAACCCGGCGGACGCCACCCCCACCCAGATCTGGAGCTGCTCGGGCAACCCCAACCAGAAGTGGACCCTGGTGGGCGGCTGAGTGGGGGCGGCGGGGCGGTCCGCCTGGGGCGGGGCCGGTCAGCGCGGCGGCTGAGCCGCCGGAGCGGTCAGCGCGAGGGCCGGGTCGCCGCGCCGGTCAGGACGGTGGGGCGGGACGCCGCGCCGGTCAGCGCAGGGGCCGGGAGGCGCGCGCGGCACCGCCCGTCGTACCGCAGAACTCCGCGCTCACGATGTCACCGTAGGCCCAGTCACCGTTCTGGTTGTAGGTGAAGGAGTGACGGCCGTCCTCGGTGGTGGCGGCCTCGGTCAGGGATCCGGCCGTACCGCCGCTGTGGCCCCAGATCTTCCGGTCGCAGGTGGTGCGCAGGGTGTAGAGACCGAGGCCGTACGAGCTGTACAGCTCGTCCTGCGGTGTGGGCACCCCCGTCTTCATCGCGGCCAGCGACTTCGGGGAGAGCAGCTCGCCGCGCATCAGGGCGCTGAGGAAGCGGTTGATGTCACCGGGGGTGGAGATCATGTCCCCGGCGGACCAGCCCCAGCTCATGTTGTGGGCGGTCACGTCGTAGACGGTGGTCGCGGCCGGGTCGAGGGAGAGCCTGGAGTAGCCGCGCCCGCTGGGCTGGGGCAGATGCGGGTTGGTGCGCGGCAGGCTGGTGGCGCGCAGCTTCAGCGGCTTGATGACGCGCTCGCGAATCTCGTGTTCGTAGCTGTTGCCGCCGACCTTTCCGATGATCAGCCCGGCGAGGATATAGCCGGTGTTGGAGTAGGAGTGGCGGGTACCGGGAGCGAAGTCCGGCCGGTGGGAGAGACCGACCCGGACCAGGTCCTCGGGGCGGTGGGTGTCGTAGCGGTGGGTGAGGAAGCCGGGCGCGAGCAGATTGCGCTGGACGAACGCCGCGTCACTGGTGTGGTCGAAGAGTCCGCTGGTGTGGTTGAGCAACTGCCGTACGGTGATCTTCCGTCCGTCGTTGCCGTTCCCCCGGACCAGCCCGGGGAGCCAGGTCTCCACGGAGTCGTCGAGGTCGAGCCTGCCCTCCTCCTCCATTTGGAGCAGGACGGTGGCGACGAAGGTCTTGGTGATGCTGCCGATACGGAAGCGGTCGTTGGTGCCGCGCGGTGTGCCGGTCTCCCGGTCGCCGACACCGGAGGTGGACTTCCAGACCCCCCGCGCGTCCTTGGCCCCGGCCTGGACCCCGGGGACGCCCGCCGCCACCACGGCGTCCATCGCGCGCTGGGTCGCCTGGTGCCCTGAGCCGCGCGGCTGTTCCCCGTCGGCCTGTGCCGGTGCCGCCCAGGCGGTGACCGCGAGCGCCGACGCGACGACCCCCACCGCCGCCGTCCGCATGATGCGTGCTGCTCCCATGAGCCTGCTCCTTCGTGAGGACGCGCCGCCTGGTCGGGACGGCGTGTCACCGGGGTCACCCGAGCGCGGTGAACCTCTGTCAGGAGGGAGGACCGTTCCGGGGAGCGGAGAGGTTGACCGCCGGGCGGCCGTTGGCCGAAGGCGTACGGGTGGCCGGTTCCCGCTCAGGGCGGGGCCGCCTTGGGCAACACGCGACCCGCGCGCGGAGGCGTGCGCGACCGGTGGCGCCCGTAGCGCCACGCCGGCCCGGAGGTGTCGGCACGGCCGTCCCCTCCTCTCGTACCATGCCGCGCGTCCACGTCGTACGCGGAGCCCGTTCCCGTCGTACGGCGCGAGGGGTGCGGCGGCGGCGAGAGGAGTACGGCGGCGGCGCGTGCTCAGAGGAGCTTGCGGGCCTCGTCGGCGGTGGGTTGTGTACCGAGGGTTCCCTCGTGGAGATCGCCGAAGACCTCGATGCGCAGCGACTCGGAGATACCGCCCACCCGGATCGGGTCGAAGCCCGCCGCGCTGATGAGATCGGCCACCGTCGCACCGGCCTCCAGGTCATCCGCCGCGTAGAAGGCGACGGCCCGCTCGGGCTCGCGGTGGGCGGCGTCGCGCAGGGTCCCGGCGAGCATGGTGCCGAACGCCTTCACCGGACGGGCGCCGTCCGGCAGCAGTGAGGCGATGACCACTCCGGACGACTGGTCCCGTGGGATGGTCTTGGTGAAGCCGCCCTGGCCGTCGGGCTCGATCGGGTTGGAGGGGTCGACGACGATCTTCCCCTTGAGGCGGTCCCCGTACCGGGCCACCAGCTCCTTGATCACGTCGAACCAGACGGCGAAGACGATGATGTCGGCCCGGCTGACGGCGTCATCGACGCTCACGGCGGTGGCCCCCTCGCCCAGCCGGTCGGCGAGCTCACGGGCCGATCCCAGCTCACGGCTCGCGACCAGGATGTCCTGCCCGCCGTCCACCAGGTCGGCCGCCAGCCGCGCCCCGATGTTGCCGGTGCCCACGATCGCCGTCGTCGCCATCGTCACTCTCCTGTCCGCTGAGGGGGCCATCGCCCTGAGCCAGTAGACCCGTGCGGCGGGCGGCGGGCATCCGGGCCGCGCCAAGCGAGTGAGACCGCCCGGGGTCCCGGCGGTCCGGGACCCCGGGGCTCGTCAGTGGCCCTCGGGTACCGGCTCCAGGACGAAGACGGGGATCACCCGGTCCGTCTTCAGCTGGTAGTCCGCGTAGTCGGGGTAGGCGGCCACCGCCCGCTCCCACCACTCGGCCTTCTCCGCGCCGGTGACCTCGCGGGCCCGCATGTCCTGAAGGACCGGGCCGTCCTGGAGCTCGACCCGGGGGTCGGAGACCACGTTGTGGTACCAGAGCGGGTGCTTCGGCGCACCGCCGAGCGAGGCCACCGCCGCGTACCGGCCGTCGTGCTCCACCCGCATCAGCGGTGACTTGCGGATCTTGCCGCTCTTGGCGCCCCGGGTGGTCAGCACGACCACCGGCATGCCCCTCAGGGTCGTCCCCTCGGTGCCGCCCGAACCCTCGATCTGCGCGACCTGGTCCCGGACCCACTGTTCCGTGCTCGGCACGTACTCGCCCTCAAGAGGCATGGTTCTCCGTCCTGTTCTCCGCTGGCGGGCACCGTCGGCCCACCGGGTGACTCCCATCCCACCGGTCCCGCCGACCGGGCGCAACGCCTTCGCAACCCCGGCCGTGGTCTCCTGCGGTAATGACCGAGACCGCGCGTGTGGAGCTGACCGAGACCGCAGCCGACCTCCTGCGCGAACTGACCGCCGCCCATGGTCCGCTGATGTTCCACCAGTCGGGCGGCTGCTGCGACGGCAGCGCGCCGATGTGTTACCCCCTGGGGGAGTTCCGCACCGGGGATTCCGATGTCCTCCTCGCCGAACTGCGGGTGGCGGGGGTCTCGCCGGGGATCCCCTTCTGGATGTCGAAGAGCCAGTACGCCCGGTGGAGCCACACCCGGCTGGTGGTGGATGTGGTCGAAGGGCGCGGCAGCGGGTTCTCGCTGGAGGCGCCCGAGGGGGTGCGGTTCCTCATCCGCTCCTATCTGGTGGGATGAGCCCGCGCCATTTTTCTGACGATACGTCAGGGGTGCAGTCCGCTGACCACCTCGGCGGTCGCCGCCACCCCCTCCTGGATGCTGGGAGCCATGCTGGTGCCCGCGAGGAAGAAGCCGAGCAGGGTGCAGGTGATCGCGTGTGACCACTTCAGGCCACTGCGCAGGAAGGTGATCGCGAGGACCACCAGCAACAGGACCACCGACATCGAGATGACCATGGCCAACCTCCTCCGCCGCGCCGGATTCGCGGCATTGGCCCGTAGTCTGGCGCAGGGCGGGGCGTCGGCGTCCGCACGGCACGTCGGCCGGACGGGTGGTTGCCGCGCTCGTAGCGCTCTGTCAGCTGCTACGGAGGAACCGGGCCAGGCCCGCGAGGTCATCCGTGTTCAGATGGTCGACCCCGGCGTCGAGCAGCTCACGCCAGAGCGCCTCCCGCGCGGCACCGGGCGCGTCGGGCGTCGCCCAGAACCGCAGCCGCCGCCCCCGCCCGTGCGCCTGGCCCACCAGTGCCCGCAGCCGCTCCCGCTCCACCGGGGGCATCGGGCCCACGCCCCGCCAGCCGAAGGTCTGGGTCCAGTTGGCCGAGACCAGGGGGATCAGCGAGGCCGGTGCCCCGCCGCCCAGATCATCGAGCCTGCCGTCGTAGAAGGCGTACCGGTGCCCCTGGGCCGCCAGGGGCCCACGGGCCGCCCGGTCACCGGAGACCACGGGCGTGACGGCCCTCCGCCGCACCCGCCCCCGCGCGTACCCGCTCAGCATCTCCCGGTAGGACCGCAGCTGACGGTCGAGTTCGCGATAGCACTCGACACCATCCGCCTTGATGTCCACCAGCAGCTGGAGCGACCCCCGCCACCCCGGGTACACGGAGCCCTGGTGGGACCGCACCCGGTCCAGCAGCGGATCGAGGTAGAGCGAACGCAGGGTACGGGTGGGGTCGAGTTCGGCGGGGGTGTGGGCGACCAGGAGATCGCCTCCGACGAGGAAGACATCGGCCTCCACGCTGGTGAACCCCTGGGCGAGCGCGTCACGCAGGGGCCGGGGATGCAGATAGTCGTTGTGGGCGTGGGCCTGTCGCAGCGGCCGGGGCCGGGGTGCCGCGCCCTCGGCGGCGCGGGCGAGCCGGGGCGTGACGAGGGTGGTCGCGAGCGTGGCGGTGAGAGTGGTCAGGGCTCTTCTGCGGGTCGCTGACACCGGCATGGCGATACCCCTCCTGGGTCCGTGAGGTGGAGCGCGCGTCCCCCGTCCGACGCGTCCGCTCACCACACGCGGCCGCGTGAGGC
>NZ_JBHVHF010000151.1:0-18842 GCF_042800315.1 Streptomyces sp. NPDC057638 | reverse complement strand
CGCTCGTTCCTCACGATCTCCGCGCGACGTCACTGAGACATCGACGCGCCCCTTTGGCTCAGAACCGACCTCGGGTGGAGCGAGTCCTCGCACGGAGCTACTCACCGGCAGAGCCCCTTGAGCGAATCCGGTGGTGGGGCTCTCACGGGAGGGTCCGGGGGGTGCGTTCTTCGCATGTCGACAACGGGTCACGGTCCCACGCACCGTCACCACGGCAGCCGGGGGCCAGTGGGCACGTTCGGGGGGTGCAGGGTCGCCCCCGCAGGGAGGGGCGGGTGAACCCGGCCTCACCGAACAGGGGCGTCTCGTCCGCCGCTCACGAGGAGGTGAGCCCGGAGGCCCCCGAACCCGGTAGACGAAGGACAGCGGCAGCGAGGGCACCGTCCCGACGGTCAGGGCCACACACACCGGTACCACCGCAGCCGGGGGTCAGGGGGCAGGTTCGGGGGGTGCAGGGTCGCCCCCGCAGGGAGTGGCGGGTGAACCCGGCCTCGCGCAACAGGGACGCCTTATCCGCCGCTCCCGAGGAGGTGAGCCCGGAGGCCCCCGAACCCCGCACACAGAACACAGCGGCAGCGACAGAGACCGCACCCGCACCGGGCCGCGTGGCCCGGAAGGCGGGCGGCAGCACCGGGCCGCTCAGCCATGACCGCGCCCCACCCCTCAGCGCAGATCCACGATCCGCTTGATCTTGCCCACCGAGCGCTCCAGCGTCTGCGGATCCACCACCTCCACCCTCACCGAGACCCCCACCCCCTCCTTGACCGCCTCCACCACGGCCGCCCCCGCCCCCGCCCGCTGCTCCGCCGTCGCCCCGGCCCGCGCCTCGACCCGTACGGTGAGCGCGTCGAGGCGCCCCTCGCGGGTGAGCCGCAGCTGGAAGTGGGGTGCGACATGGGCCGTGCGCAGCAGGATCTCCTCGATCTGGGTCGGGAAGAGGTTCACCCCGCGCACGATGAGCATGTCGTCGCTGCGGCCGGTCACCTTCGCCATCCGGCGGAACGCCCGTACCGTGCCCGGCAGCAGACGGGTCAGGTCCCGGGTCCGGTAGCGGATGACCGGCATGGCCTCCTTGGTGAGCGAGGTGAAGACCAGTTCCCCGTGTTCGCCGTCGGGCAGCACCTCGCCCGTGAGGGGGTCCACGACCTCCGGGAGGAAGTGGTCCTCCCATACATGCGGTCCGTCCTTGGTCTCCACGAACTCCTGGGCGACCCCGGGGCCGATCACCTCCGAGAGCCCGTAGATGTCGACGGCGTCGATGGCGAACCGGTCCTCGATCTCGCGGCGCATCGCCTCGGTCCAGGGCTCGGCCCCGAAGATCCCCACCCGCAGGGAGGTCGACCGGGGGTCGACGCCCTGGCGTTCGAACTCGTCCAGGAGGGTGAGCATGTACGAGGGCGTGACCATGATGATCTCGGGGCGGAAGTCCTGGATCAGCCGCACCTGGCGGGCCGTCATGCCCCCGGAGGCCGGGACGACGGTGCAGCCGAGCCGTTCGGCGCCGTAGTGGGCGCCGAGGCCGCCGGTGAAGAGGCCGTAGCCGTAGGCGATATGGACGGTGTGGCCGGGCCGGGCGCCCGCCGCGCGCAGGGAGCGGGCCACGACGTCCGCCCAGGTGTCCAGGTCGCGCTCGGTGTAGCCGACGACGGTGGGGGTGCCCGTGGTTCCGCTGGAGGCGTGCAGCCGCCGGATCCGGGAGCGGTCGACCGCGAACATCCCGAAGGGGTAGTTGTCGCGCAGGTCGTTCTTGGTGGTGAAGGGGAACCGGGCGAGGTCGGCCAGGGTGCGGCAGTCCTCGGGGCGCACTCCGGCGTGGTCGAAGGAGTCGCGGTAGAACCCGACGTGCTCATAGGCGTGGCGCAGGCTGGCGCGCAGCCGTGCGAGCTGGAGTTCCCTCAGTTCGGCGAGTCCGAGCCGCTCCGCCGCGTCCCGCGGGTCCGTCATCGCGCCACTCCTGTCTCCCCAGGGCAACCGAACGATCATTCGGTCGCCGCGCTGGGGATCAGTAAGGCAGCGGGACCGGCCCGCTGGCAAGGGGTGCGCGCCGGGGCTGTGCGCTCCGGGCGGGGACCGGGCGGGTCCTGGACCGGACCGTACTCACGCGAAGCCGGGCGGCATGGACCGGCCGGGCGGTCTCACTCCCCGGCGGTCGCCGCCCCCCGCGCCGCCACCGCCTTCGCCCACCGGTAGTCCGCCTTGCCCGAGGGTGAGCGCCGGATCCGGTCGGCCACCACGAGCTGGCGGGGGATCTTGTACCCGGCCAGCCGGGTGCGGCAGTGCGCCTGGACCATCGCGAGATCGGGGGTGTCCGCGCCGTCGCGCAGTTCCACCACCGCCGCGACCCGGTGGCCCCAGATGGGATCCGGTACCCCGGCCACGAGCGCGTCATAGACGTCGGGGTGGGCCTTGAGCGCCTGCTCGACCTCCTCCGGGTAGACCTTCTCGCCACCGGAGTTGATGCACTGCGAGCCCCGGCCGAGCACGGTCACCACGCCGTCCTCGTCCACGGTCGCCATGTCGCCGAGCAGGACCCAGCGCTCCCCGTCGCGCTGGAAGAAGGTCTCCGCGGTCTTGCGGGGGTCGTTGTAGTAGCCGAGGGGTACGTGGCCGCGCTGGGCGAGTCGTCCGGGCTCGCCGGGGCCGACCGGTTCATGGGTCACCGGGTCGACCACCGCCGTGACCGCGTTCATCTGGAGCCGGAACCCCCGCGCCGGGCCGGAGTCGGCGGTCGCGGTCCCGTTGAACCCGGACTCGGTGGAGCCGAAGTTGTCCATCAGCATCACCGCCGGGGCGAGGGCGGAGAACTGGGCCCGTACGGTGTCGGACAGGATCGCCCCGGATGAGGAGACGGTGATCAGCGCCGAGAGGTCGGCGCCCTGGAGCGGTCCGGCCAGGGCGTCCGTCAGGGGGCGCAGCATGGCGTCGCCGACCACGGAGAGGACCGTGACGCGCTCGCGCGCGACCGTGCGCAGCACGTCCTCCGGCACGAATTTGCGGTGCAGGACGAGCCGCTGCCCGTAGTCCAGGGCGATGAAGGCGGTGAATGTGGCGGTGCCGTGGATGAGGGGGGCGGCGGGGAAGAAGGTGAGCCCGTCTCCTCCGGCGGCGACCCGCCGGGCCAGCTCCTGGGGTGCCGATATCGGCTCGCTTCCCGGCGCGCCGCCGCCGAGCCCGGCGAAGAAGAGATCCTCCTGCCGCCACATCACACCCTTGGGCATCCCGGTGGTGCCGCCGGTGTAGATGATGAACTGGTCGTCGGCGGAGCGTGCCGGGAAGCCGCGCCCGGCCCCGGCTGCGGCTTCCGCCTCGCCGAAGGAGACGGCGTCCACCCCGGGGGCCCCGGCCGGGGCCGTCCCCACCCGTATCAGATGGCGCAGCCGCCCCGCTCCGGGCAGCGCCGCCGCCACCCGGGCGGTGAACTCCGCGTCGAAGACCAGGGCCACCAGGTCCGCGTCCCGGTAGAGGTAGGTCAGCTCCTCCTCCACATAGCGGTAGTTGACGTTGACCGGCACGATCCGCGCCTTGAGGCAGCCGAGCAGGGTCTGGAGGTACTCCACCCCGTTGTAGAGGTGGAGCCCGAGGTGCTCTCCGGGGCCGATGCCGGAGGCGATGAGGTGGTGGGCGATCCGGTTGGCGGCCGCGTCCAGTGCGGCGTAGCTGAGCCGCCGCTCGGCCCCGGTGCCGGGGTGGTCCAGGTACACCAGCGCCTCGCGGTCCGGGACCGCGTCGGCGATCGACTCGAAAAGGTCAGCAAGGTTGTACTCCACCGCTCCTCCTGCCATCGCCCCGGCTCCGGGGGCGCCCGCTCGGATCGTGCCGGGTTCGCGTGTGCCTCCTCATGTCATGCCGTGGGGCGCGCGCCCATGTCTCCGGTACCAGGGGCCAGAGCCCGGGACGGTCCGGCCGGCCGTCATTAGAGCGCGCCCCGGCGCAAAACTGAAGGGCGCCGCACGGGAAATCTGACTAACTGTCAGAACTCTATTGAAGTGCGCCGCCCACTCCTGCAACCTGGACCGCATCCGGTGACGGGAGGCCCCCACATGCCAGAGCCGACGCCTTCGTACGAGCAGCGTGACGGACACGAGAAGCACGACGGGCGTGACGGACACGAGCAGCACGACGGACACGAGAAGCAGGACGGGCACGAGCAGCGCGCGGGCACCGAACACCTCGTCGTACGGCGCGAAGGCGCCACCCTCGTGCTCACCCTGAACCGGCCGGAGGCGCGGAACGCGCTCTCCGTGCCGATGCTCGTCGGCCTGTACGACGGCTGGGTCGCGGCCGACGCCGACGACTCCGTCCGCTCCATCGTCCTCACCGGCGCGGGCGGCTGCTTCTGCGCCGGGATGGACCTCAAGGCCCTCGCGGGCGACGGCATGGGCGCGGGGGAGTACCGGGAACGGCTCGCGGCCGACCCCGACCTCCACTGGAAGGCCATGCTGCGCCACCACCGCCCCCGTAAGCCGGTACTCGCCGCCGTCGAGGGCGCCTGTGTCGCGGGCGGTACCGAGATCCTCCAGGGCACCGATATCCGGGTCGCGGGCGAGAGCGCCACCTTCGGCCTCTTCGAGGTGCGCCGGGGGCTCTTCCCGCTCGGGGGCTCCACCGTCCGGCTGCCCCGGCAGATCGCCCACACCCATGCCCTGGAGATGCTGCTGACCGGCCGCCCCTACGACGCGGCGGAGGCACTGGGGATCGGACTGATCGGCCGGGTCGTCCCCGACGGCACCGCCCTGGAGCACGCGCTCACCCTCGCCGAGCGGATCAACGCGTGCGGCCCGCTCGCCGTCGAGGCGGTGAAGGCGTCGGTGTACGACAACGCCCGTCTCGGCGAGCCGGAGGCCCTCGCCGCCGAGCTGGAACGCGGCTGGCCGGTCTTCGCCACCGAGGACGCCAAGGAGGGCGCCCGCGCCTTCGCCGAGAAGCGCGCCCCGGTCTTCCGGCGCGCCTGAGCCCGACGGAGTCCCCCATGGCCGCATCCCCGCCCGCCCCGCGCGCCCCCGTGGTGGTCGAGTTCCCCTTCACCCGCTCCCTCGGTCCCGTCCAGAGCGCCTTCCTCACCGGGCTGCGCGAGCGGACCGTACTCGGGGTACGCACGGAGGACGGCCGGGTGCTCGTCCCCCCGGTCGAGTACGACCCGGTCACCTCCGCCGAACTGCGCCACCTCGCCGAGGTCGGCGCCACCGGCACCGTCACCACCTGGGCCTGGAACCCCGCCCCCCGTCCGGGGCAGCCCCTGACCACGCCCTTCGCCTGGGTCCTGGTCCGTCTCGACGGTGCCGACACCGGCCTGCTGCACGCCCTCGACGCCCCCGGCCCCGAGGCCGTCCGCACCGGACTGCGGGTACGCATCCGCTGGTCCGCCGAGCGCGCCGGGGCCATCACGGACATCGCCTGTTTCGAACCGTACGCCAGTCTGTACGAAGGGGAGGTGGCGGCCGGTGCCCGTGACCACGACGGGGTCTTCGCCGCACCTGTCACCGGGATCGTGACACCCGCACGGCTCGACTACACCCACACCCCCGGCCGGGCGCAGCGCGCCTACCTCGCGGCGCTCGCCGAACACCGGACCGTCGGCGAGCGGTGTCCCTCCTGCCACAAGGTCTACGTCCCGCCCCGGGGCGCCTGCCCCACCTGCGGGGTCGCCACCGCCGAACAGGTCGAGGTCGGGCCGCGCGGCACGGTCACCACCTTCTGTGTCGTCAACATCAAGGCGCGGAACCTGGACATCGAGGTGCCCTACGTCTACGCCCATATCGCGCTCGACGGCGCCGACCTCGCGCTCCACGGACGGATCGGTGGCATCCCCTACGACCAGGTGCGGATGGGGCTGCGGGTGGAGCCGGTCTGGGCCGGCGGCGGTCGGGGTGCCCACCACCCCGACCACTACCGGCCCAGCGGGGAACCCGACGCCGACTACGACACCTACCGGGAGCTGCTGTGACCCGCCGCGCCCGGGAGGTCGCCGTCGTCGCCTTCGCCCAGAGCGACCACCGGCGCCACAGCGAGGACGTCTCCGAGGTGGAGCTGGTGATGCCGGTGCTGCACCGGGTGCTGGCGGACACCGGGCTCACCACCGCCGACATCGGCTTCACCTGCTCCGGCTCCTCCGACTATCTCGCCGGGCGGGCCTTCTCCTTCACCATGGCCCTGGACGGGGTCGGCGCGTGGCCGCCGATCTCCGAGTCCCATGTGGAGATGGACGGGGCCTGGGCGCTGTACGAGGCGTGGGTGGCGTTGCTGACCGGGGAGGCGGACACCGCCCTTGTCTACGCGTGGGGCACGTCGTCACCCGGCTCGCTGCGGGATGTGCTGACCCGCCAGCTCGACCCCTACTACCTCGCGCCGCTCTGGCCGGACCCGGTCGCCCTCGCCGCGCTCCAGGCCCAGGCCCTGATCGACGCCGGGCTCACCGACGAGACGGCCCTCGCCGCGATCGGCGCCCGCAGCCGGGCCGACGCCGTGGGCCATCCACACGCCCAGCTCAGCGGGGCGGTCCCGCACGGCGACTATGTGGTGCGCCCGCTGCGGACCGGTGACTGCCCGCCGATCAGTGACGGCGCCGCCGCCGTGGTGCTGGCCGCCGGGGAGCGCGCCCGTGACCTGTGCGACCGCCCGGCCTGGATCCGGGGCATGGACCACCGGATCGAGGCCCACTCCCTCGGTGTCCGCGATCTGACCGACTCGCCCTCCACCCGGCTGGCCGCCGAGCGCGCGGGCGCGTTCCAGCGGACCGGCGGGGGGCCTGGCGGGGAGATCGACCGGGCCGAACTGCACGCCCCGTTCACCTCCCAGGAGGTCGTACTCCGCCGGACCCTCAACCTCGACTCTAGGGTGAGAGTCAATCCCTCCGGCGGTCCCCTCGCCGCCAACCCGGTGATGGCCACCGGCCTCATCCGGATCGGCGAGGCCGCCGCCGCCATCCACCGGGGCGAGTCCGCGCGCGCCCTGGCCCACGCCACCTCCGGGCCCTGCCTCCAGCAGAACCTCGTCGCCGTCCTCGACGCGTCGGACGGCCCGGCCGGGTCGGAAGGAGCCCCGCGATGAGCGGTTCCCAGCGGCACGAGCCCCAGCCGAGCGGTTCCCGGCGGAACGAGCCCCAGCCGAGTGGTTCCCAGCGGAACGAGCCCCAGCCGAGCGGTTCGCGGCGGAACGGTCCGGGCGAGAGCGTCCCCCGCCGGAGTGGCCTGACGCCCGGCGGACCGCGGCCGGTCCGTCCGGCGCACCAGGAGCCCGTCGCCGTCGTCGGTGTCGGCCAGACCCACCACGCCGCCGCCCGCCGCGATGTCTCCCTCGCCGGGCTGGTCCGCGAGGCCGCCCAGCGGGCCCTGGCCGACGCCGAACTGGAGTGGTCCGGCATCGACGCCGTCGTCATCGGCAAGGCCCCCGACTTCTTCGAAGGCGTGATGATGCCGGAGCTGTATCTCGCCGACGCCCTCGGCGCGGTCGGCAAACCCCTGCTGCGGGTCCACACGGCGGGCTCGGTCGGCGGCTCCACCGCGCTGGTCGCCGCCAAGCTGGTGGCCGCCCGGGTGCACTCCACGGTGCTCGCCCTCGCCTTCGAGAAGCAGTCCGAGTCCAACGCCATGTGGGGGCTGTCCCTGCCCGTCCCGTTCCAGCAGCCGCTCCTCGCGGGCGCGGGCGGCTTCTTCGCCCCTCATATCCGCGCCTACATCCGCCGTTCGGGGGCGCCCGCCACCACCGGCACCGTCGTCGCCTACAAGGACCGCCGCAACGCCCTGCGGAATCCCTACGCCCACCTCCATGAACACGGCATCACCCTGGAATCGGTGCGCTCCTCCCCGATGCTGTGGGATCCGGTCCGCTACTCCGAGACCTGTCCCTCCTCCGACGGCGCCTGCGCGATGGTGCTCACCGACCGCGCGGGCGCCGCGCGCGCCCCCCGCCCGCCCGCCTGGATGCACGGCGGCGCGATGCGCAGCGAGCCCACCCTCTTCGCGGGCAAGGACTGCGTCAGCCCGCGCGCGGGCGCCGACTGCGCCGCCGACGTCTACCGCCAGGCGGGTGTCACCGACCCCCGGCGCCAGATCGACACGGCGGAGATCTACGTCCCCTTCTCCTGGTACGAGCCGATGTGGCTGGAGAATCTGGGCTTCGCGGCGCCGGGTGAGGGCTGGCGGCTCACCGAGTCGGGGGCGACCGCGCTCGACGGCGACCTCCCGGTCAATCCCTCCGGCGGGGTCCTGTCCACCAACCCCATCGGCGCCTCCGGCATGATCCGGTTCGCCGAGGCCGCGCTCCAGGTCCGGGGCGAGGCGGGGGAGCACCAGATCCCCGGTGCCCGCACCGCGCTGGGTCACGCCTACGGCGGCGGCTCGCAGTTCTTCGCCATGTGGCTGGTGGGCTCGGCGCCCCCGGACAGCTGACGCCTCACCGGCTGGATCCGGCGGCCGGGCGGCCGCAGCGCCGCACCGCCGAGCGCCGCCGGAGCGTCGGTTCCCGGCCACCGGGCCACGGCTCGCCGCCCGCGCGTGACCCGCCGTCGCGCATGACCTGTCCCCGGCCCGGACCGATCGCTAGGCTGACCCAGCAACCACGGCGGGAGGAGCGCGGACATGTCCGAGAACATGACCACCATCCAGATGTTCGCGGGCTGGGAGAAGCCCGAGCTCGATTTGAGCAACGCCGACTGGCAGTCGAGCAGCCGGGGCGCGGGAGACGTGCAGATCGCCTTCGTGGAGGGCTTCATCGCGATGCGCAACGGCGGCAGGCCGGGATCCCCCTCGCTGATCTTCACCCCCGGCGAGTGGCGCGCCTTCGTGCTCAACGCCCGTGAGGGCGAGTACGACCTGACCTGACCCCCGGCGGCCCGGCGTACGCGGGAGGCTCCCCGAGGGCGCCGCTGATGGGTCGTGCGGGACTCGCGCCTGTCCCCCGGGGCCTGGCGGCCCCACCACGGTCCCCGCGGTCCCGGTGGTGCCCCGGGACCAGACCCCGTTCCCTGATCCGGCCGGATCCATCAGGGGCGCTCCGCCCGTACCGCCGAGAGCGCCGGGACCGGCGCCGGGAGTCCGGGCCCGATCTCGCGGGCGGTGCCCGGAAACCGTCCTTCCGACGGTGTGCCCGGTGGGGTGGACACCCGGGCCGCCCCGGCACTGCCACCCCCTGGCGGACACGTACCATGGCGGTATGTCCTTCCTCCGCCGTCGCAGTGCCGCCACCCCCGCCGGTCCGGATTTCGATGTTCTGGCCATGGATCCGGGTGACTGGCCCGGCAATCTCGGCGCGGGACTGCTGCCCGCTCCCGACGGCACCTGCCAGGGCGTCTTCCTCCGCTATGACCTCTTCGGCGGGCGTGGCCCCGCCATGATCATCGGCAATCTGCCGGAGGGCTCCCCGGCCCGTGAGACCGAGGAGGGAGAGATCCCCTTCGAGGTGGCCCAGCTGCTGCTGGCGCTGGAGAACGACGAGGAGGTAGGGGTCGTCTCCCGCGAGGACGTGCCGGTGATGCAGGGGGACAATCTGCTGATCGTCCGCCGTCTCAAGCTCTCCGAGAGCCGGATCTCCTGCGTCCAGTTCGACCGGAGCGATGGCGTGCTGGTCACGATCGCCAGCTGGGACCGTCCCATCACCGACGATCTCTACGCCCTGCTCAAGCCGCTGCCCGCCGAGCTGTTCCAGGCGGGCTGAGCCCCACGCCGCCCGGGGAGCCCCCGAGCCCCCGCGTCCGTCACGGAGCGCGCCATGGATCCTCCCGGGTCCCATGGCGCGCTCTGTCGTGTCGCGGGGGCTCGGGCACCATCAGCGGGCGAGCGTCGTGGCCATCCGCATCGCCGCCGTGCCCAGCCCGACGGGGTGGGCCAGCAGCGGCGAGCCGGGCCCGGTGGCCAGGTCCTCCTCCCCGTAGCGGCGGACGTTCCGGTGCCAGTTCAGGATGCCCGCCATCCAGTCCTCCAGTTCGGTGACATAGGCGTCCACGGCCGCCCGCTGTTCGGTGGTGAGGCGGAAGTCCTCGTACAGCAGGGGGAGCTCATGCTCCTTCACATGGCGGAACTGCCGCATCCGGCCCTGCATCAGATCGCCGACGATCGCGACCCCGGAGGGGTAGTCGCAGCCGAAGAACGTCTGCACCACCAGTACCCCGTTGTTGACCTCACCGTCCCACTCGACCTCGCGCTGGTACGAGAAGAGGTCGTTGGTCAGACAGGCGTAGGTGATCGCCGCGCTCTCCAGGCTCCGCACCGTCCCGCTGTCGAGCACCTCCGCCGGGGCCTCCTCCTCCCGCCGCAGCTTCGACAGCAGGATCGTGAGGTCCGAGCCGAAGGTGTAGCGGCGCATCTCCAGGAAGTCCACGGGGTCGGGCACCCGGTGCTGGATCTGGTTGTGCAGCTCCCACAGCCAGCTGTCCAGCATGGTCTCGATCGACCGCCTGAGCCGCTGGCGCGCGTCCTGGCCCATCGGCCCGCAGGTGCGCGCCCACACGTCGGCGAGCCCCCGTTCCAGCGGGCTCGCGGCGAACAGCGGGGCGGTGGCCGGGTCGTCGAGCGGCAGACAGGCCAGCAGCCGGTCGTTGGCGAGCCGGGCGCCGGCCAGATTGCGGGCCCTGCCGAAGACGATCGGGTAGTAGTCGTCGGCGTAGGTGCCCCAGGTCAGCCATGCGGCGCTGAGCTCCAGCTCCTCCGCCGTCGCGTCCGGGTCGATGCCCGCCGAGCAGAGCGCGAGGTCGAACCGGCGCAGCATGGGGCCGTCCCAGATGTCCCCGAGCAGCCCCATCCGCCTGGCCCAGGCGATGGACTTCTCACGGGCGTCGGCGTAGTGCGGGCTGAGCCGCAGCGGGAACGGCATCGCGAACTCGGGCAGCAGCGACGGCCCGGTCCGCCGGTGGAGTGTGTGGGTCAGCGACCGCAGCCGGATCCGGGCCGGGCGCCCGAAGAGGGTGCTCACATCCAGCGCCGAGGTCCCGAACACCCCGTCGAGGAAGGAGGGCCCGCGCGTCGCGCCCTCGTTCATATAGCGGCTGGAGCGCAGATGCCACTCATGACCGCCGGACTGCCAGTCCTGGAGCCCCTTGACATAGAGCGCGATGGCCGAGCAGTCGGCGGGCGACAGCCCCTGGTCGAGGCAGAGCGCGGGCACCTCGGTGAGCGCGGTGTTCTCGAACTGCTGCAACCGCGAGGTGAGGAGGTCGTTGACGGCCTCGGCGGCCTGCTGGGTGGTGCAGCCGAGGAAGGTCTCCAGCACGAGGACGCCATTGCTCAGTTCCCCTTCGTCCTCCACCTCCCGCTGGTAGGAGAAGAGGTCGTTACGGAGGTGGACGGAGTCGGCGAAGGTGTCGGTCAGTACCCGCAGCGGACGGGAGCCGGCCACCGGCGCGGGCACCTCGGCGCCCACCGCCAGCTCCACCAGCTGCGCCGACCAGGGCGCGCCGCCGACCTTGCGGCGCATCTCGATGTACTCGACGGGGTTGGCGATCCGCCCCTCGTTGATGTTGGAGAGTTCCCAGAGCGACTCGTTGAGCAGATGCCGCGTCGACTCGGCGAAGCGCGCCCGCCACTGCGGTGACATCCGGGGCACGGTACGGGCCCACAGATCGGCCAGTCCCGCCTCGACCGGGTTGGCGGGCTCCGGGGTGGTGCGGCCCAGTTCCATCGGCATGAAGGCGGGCAGCCGGTCCAGGTACTCCTTGCCGCCCTCGCGGTCCTGGCTGCGTTTGAAGGTCTCCAGGAAGTGGTCGTCGAAGAAGAAGACCCACACATACCAGTCGGTGATGAGGGAGAGGATGTCCGCGTCACAGTCGGGATGGGTGTATCCGCACAGCAGTGCGTAGTCATGCGCGTCGAGATCGCTCTCCTCCCAGATACCGGATCCCTCCAGCATCCCCATGCCGCGCGCCCACTCACGGGAGTGCGCGCGAGCCACCTCGACATGGGGGCTGAGGCGTGCCGGATACGGCACGTAGAACTCGGGAAGGACGAAGGGTTGAGCCATGCGGGTGGCCTCTCACGTCGGAGCGGGTTACTACCGGCCGAGCCCTACCCCTGGCCCAGAACCCCCACTCACAACGGCCTATTAGTCAGACAAACTGACAAGTACACGGTAGCCTCGCGTGGTTATCCCATCACCCGCACATCGGAAGCCTTGACGAACGCCACCCGATGCCCGAACCGGATCCCGGCCTAGCGCTCCCGGCCGCGCGCCGTGCGGGACCAAGGGGGGCCATGCGGGACCAAGGCGGGCCGTGCGAGACCAAGGCGGGCCATGCGGGACCAAGGCGGGCCGTACGGGACCAAGGCGGGCCATGCGCCGACCGCACCCCGCACACCCGTCAGCCGTCAGAACCCGCGGCCCCTTCGGCGCCCGCGACATCGAGCGCTGTTCCATACAGCCGGTCCACGGACAGCCGGATGACCACCCGGCGTTCGGCGACCAGCTGCGCCAGGAACGCCTCCTCGCCCTCCGGGGTCCCCGGGCGCGCGGACGACGGGACCATCGCCAGCAGCTCGCGGCCCACCGCGTCGCCCGGGACCGTCGTGACCTCGGAGACCTCGGCGGTGCCCTCGGCGACGGCGAACGACCACACATCACCACCCGTCACATGCAGCGCCGCCCGCGCGTCACGCCGCAGATGTCCGGGCTTGGTCCGGTCGATCGTCGTCGAGAACCGCACCACCCGGGCCTCGGGGTCCCAGCTGTACAGCAGGGTGGTCAGATGCGGGTGGCCACTGCGCTTGATGGTGGCCAGTGTGCCGAACTGCTGGGTGGCGAGCAGCCGGGAGAGCGCGGCGTCGGACAGCGGGCGCGGAGCGGGTCCTTGAGTCATGATCGGACCAACCGCCGTGACCCCGTTTCCATTCCACGGTGACGCTCGCTCTCCCGCAGAGCGCTGAAGCGATGGTCCACCGGTGAGCGGGGCTCCCCGGTGCCGTACCGGGCGCGGGCCCCGCCCACGGTGGACGGGCGGGGAGCGGAACTCAGCGGGTGCCGACGGCGGCGCGGACGGCGCGGCGGGC
This sequence comes from Streptomyces sp. NPDC057638, assembly GCF_042800315.1. Classification (NCBI taxonomy): domain Bacteria; kingdom Bacillati; phylum Actinomycetota; class Actinomycetes; order Kitasatosporales; family Streptomycetaceae; genus Streptomyces; species Streptomyces sp. NPDC057638. The sequence goes on along the minus strand of NZ_JBHVHF010000151.1, from coordinate 5,871 downwards.
CATGGCACAGTCATCGTGCAGCCGCCGCAGCAGCAGCCGGTGCTCCTCGCCCGCCGACAGCCCGCTCAGCGTCGTCACCGGCCCCGGCGCGCCCTCCCGCATCGTCCGCTGCACCGCCGTCTCATAGGTACGGATCTCACGGGTCAGCACCAGCATCAGATTGACCAGGAAGGCGTCCCGCGCGGCCGGGCCCCCGCTCTGCGCCAGTCTGCTGATCTGACGGCGCGCGTCCGGCGCGTCACCGAGAACCGCCCAGAGCGTCGCCAGGTCGTAACCCCGCAGATACCAGCCCGCGTGCTCCCAGTCCACCAGCACCGGCCCGGTCGGCGCGAGCAGGACATTGGAGAGCAGGGCATCGCCATGACAGAACTCGGTCATCCCCGGGCGGCCGCCCGCGAACGCCAGTCCGTGCAGCAGCTTGTGCAGGTCCCCACGGTCCCGGTCGGTGAAGAGCCCCAGCTCGTGGTAGCGCGCGATCCGTGAGCTGTAGTCCAGCGGGCGCTCGAACATCTCCGGCGGCGGGCGCCAGGCGTTCACCCGCGTCACCGCGCCCAGCACGGCCCGGACATCCGCGCGCGGCGGCGCGTCACCCGGGTGCCGCACCAGTGCCGCCGGGCGCCCCGGCATCCGCTCCACCACCAGCGTGCCGTTCTCCGGGTCCGCCGCGATCAGCCGGGGCGCGCGCACCGGCGGACGGTGCCGGACGAAGGCACGGTAGACCGCTATTTCATGGCGGAACCGTTCGGACCAGACCGGCGAGTGGTCCAGCAGACACTTGGCCACCGCCGTCGCCCGGCCGGTCGTCCCGACCAGCAGCACCGAACGCCCGCTGCGCCGCAGCACCTGCACCGGATGGAACTCCGGGCAGATCCGGTGCACCGACGCCACCGCCATCCTCAGCGGGGCACCCTGGGGACCCGACAGGTCGATCCGCCCGCTCAGCGGACGGCTGGCCACCGCGGTCCGCCGGGCCGCCGCCCCGGCCGGCAGGGGATCGGAGAACGGTCCCGCACCGGGCGGCGGCGCCGTGTGCCGCGGCCGGTACGGGGCGGACACGGAGGACGATGCTGTGTGCATGGGGGTGACAGATCCCTTCGCGTGCCGACAGTTGTGCGCCCTGCGCGTGACCGGGTCGCCGAGCCGCCGACGCGTCTCGCCGCGCCGCCTCCGTGGCGCCGTTGTGCCGCGTCGCCGTCTCGCCGTGTCACAGACGCTGCCCCGTCCCGGCCTCCGATCCCTCCGCACCCTGGGGAATGCGGTCGGACGCCGGGCCGGGGTGGCGCGGTCCTACGTCACACCAACGCCCGGGTGGCACACCATGTGGCGCACCCTGGCGAACCCTGGCGAATAGTCGCCACCCCCCTGACGAGCGTTTCGGGAGGTTACTGTCAACTCAGCCGAGAACCTGGGGGCTTGACGTGACCGGAGAACCCAACACCCGCCTCAACGACCTGTTCGGCCTGTCCGGCTGGTCCAAGGGCGAGCTCGCGAGACTCGTGAACCGGCAGGCGGCGGCCATCGGCCAGCCGCAGCTGGCGACCGACACCTCGCGGGTGCGGCGCTGGATCGACACGGGGGAGACCCCGCGCGACCCCGTGCCCCGGGTGCTGGCGGACCTGTTCACCGAGCGGCTCGGCCGTGTCGTGACCATCGAGGACCTCGGGTTCGTACGGAACGGGCGAGCGGGCAGGGGACGGGACACGTCGGGGGCCGAGACCTCCGACGGCATTCCCTGGGCGCCCGACCGGACGGCTGTGGTCCTCACCGAATTCACGGGAATGGACCTCATGCTCAACCGACGCGGCCTGGTGGGCGCGGGCGCCGCGCTCGCCACAGGCACAGCACTCAGCAGCGCCATGTACGAGTGGCTGCACACCGATCCGGCGCTCGCCGGTGACATGCCCCGGCTGGACAACCCCCTCCACGCGGACCCGGCCGGGTCCGACCGGTACGAGGCGGCGCCGATCGGGTCACAGGAGATCGAGGCGCTGGAGCGCTCGGTCGATGTCTTCCGGGCCTGGGACGCCTCGCGCGGCGGCGGGCTCCAGCGCAAGGCGGTCGTGGGACAGCTCAACGAGGTCGGCGGGATGCTCGCCTACCGCCACCCCGACCACCTCCAGCGGCGGCTCTGGGGCGTCGCCGCCAACCTCGCCGTCCTCGCCGGGTGGATGTCCCATGACGTGGGGCTCGAACCCACCGCCCAGAAGTACTTCGTCATCGCCGCCCACGCGGCGCGCGAGGGTGGCGACCGTCCCCGCGCGGGCGAGGCGCTCTCCCGCGCCGCCCGGCAGATGGTCCACCTCGGCCGCCCCGACGACGCACTCGATCTGATGAAACTCGCCCAGTCGGGCTCCGGTGAGGAGACCCTCCCGCGCACCCGGGCGATGCTGCACACCATCGAGGCGTGGGCCCAGGCGTCCATGGGCCGGGGCCAGGCGATGCGCCGCACGCTGGGGGAGGCCGAGGACCTCTTCGTCTCCGACAAGGGCGATGTGCCGCCACCGAGCTGGATGCAGATGTTCGACGAGGCCGACCTCCATGGCATGCAGGCGCTGGCGTACCGCACCCTGGCCGAACACGACTCCGCCGCCGCCGCCATCGCGCAGGGGCACGCCAGGAAGGCGCTGGAGCTGAGGGTGGGCGGACGGCAGCGTTCGAAGATCTTCGACTACATCTCGATGGCGTCCGCCTGTTTCATCGACAACGACCCGGACCAGGCCGATCGCTACGCCCGGCTGGCACTCGTCTCCATGGGGGAGACCTCCTCCCACCGCACCTGGGACCGGTTGCGCGAGATGTACCGGCTGACCGGGCAGTACGCGGGATACGGGCGGATCGAGGAACTGCGGCACGAGATCCGGCTCGCGATGCCCGCCAGCCCGTCAACGGGGCTGACGGGGCTCGGGAACCTGGAGGCATAGCCCGCGGGGAGAGCGCGCCGCCCCGGATCGCGTACGGATGCCCGTGGGGGGCGGGTTCACGGCCAGGGTGGCCATGGGCCCGCCCGGTGGGGCGTGCGCGCGTTCGGTGCCTTCGCGGCGGGCCGGAGCGGCGCACCGCCGCCAAGGCACCGCTCAGATCCGTCCGCTCAGATCCGTCCGCTCGGCACCCGGGCCACCAGCACACAGGCGTCGTCGCCACGGCCCTCGCCGTCGCACTCCGCCACGATCAGCCGGACCGCCTCCTCGGCGTCCCGGACGCCCGCCAGCCGGGGCGCCAGCGCCAGCAGCCGCCCCGGGTCGCCGACGTCATCGGCCGGGCTGAGCCGGGTCAGGCCGTCCGTGTGCAGGACCAGCAGATCTCCGGGCGCCAGCCGTTCGTCGGCCTGCTCGTACTCCGCGTACTCCGTGGCGCCGAGCAGCACTCCCTCGGGGCGGCGCAGTGGGCGCCCCGCGCCCGCCCGGAAGAGCAGCGGGGCCGGATGGCCCGCCTGGGCCCACTCCATGGCGCCGGTGACGGGATCGACCCGGCAGCAGACCGCGCTGCCGAGGGTGGGCTGGGCGGCGGTCTCCACCAGCCGGTTGAGATGGCCCAGCAGCGGCCCGGGGGTGAACCCGGCCACCGCCAGGGCGCGGACCGCTCCCAGCAGCATCGCGGTGGTCGAGGTGGCGGCCACCCCGTGTCCCGTGAGATCGCCCACGCACAGCAGATACGCGTCGGAGGGCAGCCGCGTCGCGTCGTACCAGTCGCCGCCGATGAGGGCGCTGTCGGTGGACGGCAGATAGCGTACGGCGACATCGAGCCCCCCCCGCCCGGGGTCCCCGCCCGTGGGGATGGTGAGTGTGCCGCGCCACGGCGGCAGCACCGCCTCCTGTAACCCGACGGCGGCCCGCCGCTCGGCGCGTTCCCGGTGCTGCTGGTGGTGGAGCACATCACGGCTCTCGCGGACCGCGCGCTCGCTGCGGCGCAGTTCGCTGACGTCCCTGAGTACGGCCCACATGGCGGCCGTCGAACCGTCGGTGTCGAGGACGGGTTCGGCGGTCATATGGACCGTGCGCACCCGGCCGTCCGTACGGACCATCCGGAACTCCCCGTCGATGGGGCGGCCGTCGACGAGACAGCCGGTGACCATCGCGGTCAGCAGCGACTGGTCCTCGGCGAAGACCACGGACGGCAGTTCGTCCAGGGTCATCGGGCCGCTCTCCGGGGCGCGGCCGAGGATCCGGTACAGCTCGTCGGACCAGTGGACCTCGTCGGTGAGAAGGTTCCACTCGGCGGTGCCGACCCGGCTGAGCAGGGTGTCGCCGGGGCGGCCGGGGGCGGCCGCGCCGTAGGGCGTGCCGGCGTGGGTGCGCGCGGTGCTCTCGGTGTGGTCGGGGTGGTGGGGATCCCATCGGCCGGTCGCGCCGTCGGGGGCGGCTGCGTCATCGGCGTCCGGCAGCCCCTCGCGGAGCTGGTCCAGATGGGAGCGGAGGTCGTCGAGTTGATGGACCGCCAGATCGTAGAGCGCCCGGCGCCAGCGGCCGTGCGGATCGTCCTCGCCGCCCCGCCCGGCCTCCGCGTGCCTGCGGACGGCGTCCACGTCGCCCCTCAGCCGGCGGGTCCGGTCGATCAGCCCGTCGACGCTCCCGGGCCGGGGCGGCTGGGGGGTGGAACGGTCCGTGGACACATGGGACGGCATGTCGAACTCCGATACAGGCGTGGCCGGGGCCAGGTCTGAGACACGGTCTGAACAGTGGACCGTTACGACTCTTGCACAGGCGGCGATGGCCCGTAAGTGATTCGGCAACACTCGGCACGGCCCGGTGCTGGTGATGGGCCCCAGGCCAGAGGTGTCGGGGGGTGATCCGTCCGGCCGGTGCGCCCGGTCGGACGGATCACCCCCGGGTACCCCCCGGAACCGTTCGTACGCGATCCCGCCCCCGGCCGTACCGATCCCCGCCCTCGCCGCCGGTCCGCCCCGGGCCCGGGCCTCGTGCGGGCGGCGCCGTGTCATCGGCCCCGTGGTACGGGGAGGTCCGGCGCGCCGGTCAGGAGGAGCGGGCGGAGCCGGGGCGGCGGAGGAAGGCGAGCCGGGCCCGCTTCTCCGGCTTGTCGACCTCCGGGCCCAGGGTGAACCCCATCCGCACCAGCCGCCTCAGCATCCGCTCATTGCGCACATCGGGTTCCAGGACGATCCGGCTGTGGTCCGGGCTGGTGAACAGGTAGTCGATGAGGACCCCGAAGAGCGCCCCGGTGTACCCCGGCCGCGCGCCTCCTTCCGGCGCCGGACCGACCAGCAGATGCATGCCCACGTCGCCGCGCTGGACCGGGTAGCACTCGCCGATGGGGTCGGCCCCGGGCTCGTAGGTCTCCAGCAGCGCCGCCGGTTCGCCGTCATGGGTGACCAGGAAGGCGTGGTGGGTGGTGAGCGAGTCGAGATAGGCGTAGCTCTCCCCGACCTGCTCGCGGGTGTGGTCGAGCATGCCCCAGTAGCGGGAGTGCTCCACGCTGACCCAGGAGTAGACGGTGTCGAGGTCGGCGACCGGGTCGAGGGGGACGATTCGTACCGTCCCGAAGCCGTCGCTGCCGTTGACGGTCTGTTCGTGGACGACGGTCCGGGGGCGGGTGGGGGAGTCAGTGGACATCGGTCTCCTCGGTCAGTCGGTCGCGTACGAAGGAGGCGGGGTGGCCCGGTGCGCGGCGGCCGGCCGAGGGGGTGACGCCCCCGGTCGGCCGGGGGTGCGGGCGGGCGTCGGAGCCGGAGAGCGGACGATCGGGGACGCCCCTGGCGTCACGGTCGATCCTGCTGGTCACGTGGGTTCCCGCCTCGAAGGCTCCGAGCTCGAACTATTTTAGGTAAGCCTTGCCTAACTTACTTGACAGAAGCGTGTAGTTGCAAACCATCACCCCGTCATGGGCACGGCCGCGCCCCCGGCGGATGGCTCCATC